>NZ_JBFAAX010000087.1:0-18127 GCF_040639995.1 Actinosynnema sp. NPDC023658
CGGCGGCCGACGCGCCCGCGTTCGCCGCCTACCGGTCGGATCCGGAGGTGGCGAGGTACCAGGGGTGGGAGGCACCGTTCTCCTTGGCGCAGGCCCGACGGTGGCGACGAACCACTTCATGCCGGAGAACCTGTTCGGCCACGCCCGCGTGCCGCAGTGGTTGCAGGGGGTGGCGTCGCGGTGGGCGTGGCGCGACCTGGGTCGGGTGTTCGGGCAGGCCGACGTGGTGACCGCGCCGACGCCGCGGGCCGTGCGGCTGCTGCACGACAACGGCTTCCCGCCCCGCGCCGTGCCGGTGTCGTGCGGCATCGACATCGACCGGTACCGGCTGCGCGCGCCCGTGCGGCGGACCGACGCGCCGACCGTGCTGTTCGTGGGGCGGCTGGACGAGGAGAAGCGGGTCGACGAGCTGCTGCGGGCGTTGGCGCTGGTGCCGCGGCTGCACGCCGAGATCGTGGGCGACGGGTCGTGCCGGGGGGAGTGGGAGCTGCTGGCCCGCGACCTCGGCCTCACCGATCGGGTGAAGTTCCGCGGGTTCGTGGGCGAGGAGGAGCTGCTGGACGCCTACGCGTCCGCCGACGTGTTCTGCATGCCGGGCATCGCGGAGCTGCAGAGCCTGGCCACGATGGAGGCGATGGCCGCGGGCAAGCCGGTGGTGGTCGCGGACGCGATGGCGTTGCCGCACCTGTGCAAGCAGGGCCGCAACGGCTGGCTGTTCACTCCGGGGGACATCCGAGGCCTGGCCGACCGCCTGCACGCCGTCACCGCGGACCCGACCGTGACCGCCCGGATGGGCGCGGCGAGCAGCGAGCTGATCGCCGCTCACGCCATCGACAGCACCCTGGAAACCTTCGAGGCCCTCTACGCCCAGGCCGCCGGCCTCCCCGCCACCCCCCGAATCCCCGCCCTGGCCGCCTGACCCCCACCCCACGCGTGTCCTACCTCCAGACCGCGCGTGTCCTACCTCCAGACCGCGCGTGTCCTACCTCCAGAACGCGTGAGTTGAACGTTCAGAACACCCGGCCCCCCGGCTCGTGCGTTCCGAACGTTCAACTCGGTCGTTCCGGACGTAGGACACGGTTGTTCCGGACGTAGGACACGCGGGTCAGTCGGAGTCGGTGCCGGTGGCCGAGCGGTGGGCGACGCGGTGGGCCACGCGCCTGCCGCCGGCGCTGAGGCGCAGCCGGCCCGAGTCGTCGAGGTCGGTGAGGAACTTGAACAGCATCCCGTTGCCCTCCAGCCGCTTGAGCAGCGCGTCGGCCACGTCCTGCGCCTCGAAGTCCACGATGGACATCTGCTCCACCAGGGAGGTGGCGATGGTCCGCCTGGCCCGTAACGGCACCCACCACGTCGTCACCAGCAGCAGCACCAGCCCGAACGCCAGCGCCGTGCCCAGCACCGCCTCCCAGCCGGTGAACCGCATCCCGACCACCTGCACCACCGCCGCGACGATCAGCAGCACCGACCCGTACACGGCGGCCCACCCGGCGGTCGCGGACGCGGGCGGCTCGGCGGCCTCGGTGCCCCACTCGCCGTCGACCTGCCGCCACCGCCGCAGCGAACTGCCCAGCACGTACGACGTGACCGCGCCGAACACGATCGCGACGACCGTGCCGGCCACCACCAGCTCCGGCCTCACGTCGTACAGCCGGTACCGCACGACGGCCCACACGCCGACCACGACCGCCGCCGCCACGAGCACCCGCACCACCAGCCGGCGCTTGAGCCGCAGCTTGCCCAGCACCGCCAGCGGCGTCCCGACCGGCGCGGGCAGGCTGCCGATGATCAGCAACCCCACCACGACCAGCAGCACGCCACCGACCGCCACCATGCCCGTCACGGCCTGGTCGCCGGTCTCGCCGGACGCCAGCGCGTGCCGCGTCCGGTCGATCGCCACCGTGACCAGCGGGATCACCGGTGACAGCAGCACCAACCCGTGCAGCAGCGTGCCCGACCGCAGCGCGGCGTAGCCGAACGCGGCCAGCAGCGTGCCACCGCCGAACGCCGCCGCCGGGCCCACCGCCCACGGCGGCAGCAGGTCGAACAGCGCCAGCACCAGCAGCGCGCCGCCCAGCGCGAACCCCAGCAGCCCGAGGAACTGCGCCAGCCGGCCACCCCTGGTCAGGCCGGTGATCGTCCAGTACGGCAGCAGCGCCGCCCCGCGCAACGCCCTGGTCAGCGGTTTCGCCGTGCCCAGCCCGGAGTTGTCGCTGTCGGCCACGGTGATCGCCACCGCCGCGGCCGTCGCCGCCGTCCGGATCACCTGGTCGCTGCTCGCCTCCTGCACCAGCGGCTCGCGCCCGATGCCCGCCCGGGCGAACGCGGCCAACCCCCGCACGCCCACCTCGACCCGGTCGGCGTCCGTGCGCACCGGCAGCCGGGCCAGCAGGGCGGCCTGCTCCTCCAGGAACAGCTCGCCGCGCGAACGGCGGTCCGCGCCCTCGTGCCGGTCGGCCAGGATCGCGGCGCGCAGCGCGGGCAGCTCCTCGCAGATGATCCGGGTGTGCAGCGCCCACGCGGCCAGCTCGGCCAACGCCGCGCACGTCGGCGGGTGGTCGCCCCCCGGGTGGGCGTAGACGTCGGCCAGCTCCGCCTTCGCCCGGTCGACGTACGGCTTCAGCTCGGCCGGCAACCCGTCGCCGAACAGCTTCGCCACCAGCGCGTCGACCTGGGCCGCGGCCCGCCCGGCGGGGTCGCCGCCACCGCCGGTCAGCCGGTCGACCCGCAGCAGCCGCTTCGGGTCGAACACCACCTTGCACAGCATGGTCGCGCCGTCGAGCCGGCCCCAGATCCAGTCGTTGACCCGCCAGGACCGCTTGAGGAACCCGGAGAACCGGTGCAGCGACGCGCCGCCCGCCTTGTCCTCGGCGGTGAGGCTGTACTCGGCGAACGCGTTGCGCGTCTGGAGGCTGATCTGCACCAGCTCGACCGCCTGGTCCAGGCCGCTGCTGCTGTCGTCGGCCAGGCACGTCGCCGCGACCTCCAGCGCCAGCACCCGCGACAGCCACAGCCCGCCCGCCACCAGACCGGCCTCGGCCTCCGCCTCGGTGCGCGGTTCGGCCAGCAGCCGGTGCCACGACCGCAGCTCGCCCACTCGCAGCTGCTCGTCGTCCAGCTGGTCGAGGATGTCGTAGGCGTCACCGAGGACGCCCGCGATCCGGTCCACCTGCTCCCGCACCCGCTGGCCGATGCCGTCGGGCTCCTCCAGCATCTTCGTGGCGAACCGGCGGACCCGCCGCTCCCAGTAGCCCTGGTCCAGCTCCTCGCGCTCGCTGGTGGTCCAGTGCGCGTCCAGCTCCACCCGAGCGGCGCGCAGCCTCGCCCGCACGTCGAACAGGTTCGTGCGGGCCAGCGCGAGCCGCTGCGCGTCCGGCATCACCCACACCAGGCGCTTGAGCACGTCCATCGCGGCGGACGCGAGCCGTTCGGCCATCGTGATGCCCCACGGCCAGCCGTGGTCGGGCAGCGCGGTCGGCTGCGGCCGCGTCGGCACGTACGGCAGCCTGCTGTTCTCCGCGCGGTACTCGCGCTGGGCCGCCTCGGCCGCCGCGCGGACCCGCTCGAAGCTCCACCCGGCGGCGTTCGCGCCGGGCACCTCGAACTGGCGGGTCGTGACATCGCGGGCGGCGTGCCGCATCCGCACGTCCTCGTAGTGGTCGTGCAGCGTCTCGGCCAGCGCGTACAGCTTCCCGGTGACCGAACCGCCCGACGCCAGCCGGTCCAGCAGGGCGTTGCGCCCGCCGCGGCGGGAGGCGGCGTTGCGGTTGTGCTCCTCGATGCGCTCCACGTAGGTGCGACCGCTCTGGCTGGTCAGCGCGCCGAGCAGCTTGCCGCCGGTGGCGATGGTGCTGGGCAGCGCGCCGTCCACCGGCGCCACCGGCTCGACGACCGCCTCGGGCGCGTGCGGGAACACCAGCAGCATCACCCGCCGCACCGGGCCCTCGGCGGGCATCCGGTCGATCGCCTCCAACGCCTCCTTGGTCGGCGTGTTGACCAGGACACCGCCGTCCACGGCGTAGCGGGACCGGTTGTCGGTGTCGTTGGCCCAGGACGCGACCTCGGCCATGTTGGGCTTGTCGCCGTCGGGGGCGCCGGGCGCGACCGGGATGAACGAGGGTTCGAACGCGAACGGGAAGGACGCGGACGACCGCGCGGCCAGCGCCATCCGGTCGACCAGCGCGGGCAGCTTCTCGGCGGTGAAGTCGTCCCGGCCGCCGGGGTCGCGGCGGAACGAGAAGCTGCCCTGGTGGCTGGCCTGGACCATGGTCTGCCCGAGGTCGTCGTGGGTGACCGTGGGCACGCCCGCGAGCAGCGTGGTGGTGATCCGCAGGTCGACCGGGCGGTCCTCCTGCGGGCTGAAGTCCGAGGTCAGGCGCCCCAGCGCCTCCCGGAGCCGGGGCAGGAAGAACTCGTCCCCCCGCAGCAGCGACACCGGCTGGCCGCGGAACGGCGTGCGCAGCAGCTGTTCCATCCGGCCCTGCTCGGCCCACAGGTCGCGCAGCCGCTCCAGCCGGGCGTTGGCGTTGACCTGCGACAACGCCAGGGCCGCGCCGTTGATGCCGCCCGCCGAGGTGCCTGTGATGACGTCGGCGCGGGCCGTGCTGCCGACCACGTCCAGCAGGTCGGCGTACGGGCCGTCGCCCCTGGTCAGCCGGTCGAGTTCGAGCACCACCCCGCCCATCCAGACGGCGAGGCTCACCCCGCCGTTGAGCACGACGGCGAAGCGGATCTGCTCCCTGGGCACGTCGACCATCACGCACTCCCTCCCCCGGAGGAGCCGATCCTCTCGTACCCCCTGTCTCGCCCGCGGGGGGTGCCGGGTTACTCCCCGGTCGGGTGACACCCGCAGGGGTGAGGTCCGGAGTTCGGGGTCAGGCGGAGCCGGGCAGGGGGTCGCGCTTGATCAGCGGCACGACCTGCCTGCGGGCGACGAACAGGCACAGCCCGAACGCGATCAGGGCGCCCGTCACGGCCTGCGGCACGATGTAGGCCCGCCCGTCGAACGCCGAACCCGTCGGCGGCAGGATCACCGCGATCACCGCGCTCGCCGTGGTCGCGAACACCCGGAACCGGCGGGCCAGCACGGCCGTGGCCAGCGGCAACGCCGCCCACAGCACGTACCACGGCTGGAGCACCGGCCCCAGCACCAGCACCGCGCCCAGGCCCGCGCCCAGCCCGTTGACCGCCTTGATCCGGCCCCGGAACGCCTTCCACAGCAGCGTCGCCACGATCACCACCGACACCGCCTGCGTCACCAGCCGCATCAGCACGATCATCGACTCGGTGTGGTTGCCCAGCCCCAGCAGCAGCCCCAGCCCGCCGCCCATGAACCCCATCGCGGTCGGCGGCGACATCCAGCTCTTCACCGTGCTGGCGACGTTCAACGTCTCCACCCACCCGAACCCCAGGCCGGTGCCCACGCACGTCCCGACCATCACCACACCCGAGATGACCAGCAACAACAGGGCCGCACGCACCAGGTCGGAGAACCGCCCGCCCCACCGCCGCGCGAGCATCACGCCCAGGAAGCCCAGGGCCAGCGCGGCCGGGATCTTCACCGCCGCGCCCATCGTGATCATGGTCGCCCCGAGCACGATCCACAGCAGCTCCTCGCGCGTCGTCGGCGAGCCGGGGACCAGGGGCATCTTCCGCAGCGCCAGCTCCAGCCCCACCAGCATCAGGCCGATCGCCAGGCCCTCGTTGTGCACGCCCACGACCAGGTGGAACAGCACCAGCGGGTTCGCCGCGCCCAGCCACAGCGCACCCACCGGGGGTACGCCGAACCGCCGCGCCAGGCGGGGCAGCGCCCACACGATCATCGCCAGCCCCAGCAGCCCCAGCAGCCGGTGCAGGAAGACGCCGGGCAGCACGCTGTCGCCCGTCACCATCGAGATGACCCGCCCGGCGGCCAGGAACAGCGGCCCGTACGGCGCGGGCGTCTCGCGCCAGATGTTCGGCACGTTCTTCGTCAGGTCGTGCTCGACGCCCAGCGCGGTGGCCGGACCCAGCTCGTAGGGGTCCTGCCCGTTGGCCGCGATCTGCGACTGCGCCAGGTAGCTGTAGACGTCCCGGCTGAACATGGGCAGCACGAACACCAGCGGCGTGATCCACATCAGCAGCGTGCGGTCGAGCTGGCTGCGCGACATCAGCCGCGGGCGACCCGGACGGGCGAACCGGCCCAGCCACAGCCACGCCGACACGATCAGGAAGATGCCGGTCCAGGCCACGGCCATCGCGGCGCTCGGCATCCGGGGGAACAGCCCGAGCAGCGGCGTGCCGGGCAGCGGGCTGAACACGGGCGCCGCGCCCGCCCCGAGCGAGCCGACGGCCAGCAGCAGCGCGCCCACGGTGCCCCAGCGGCGGATGACGTCGAGCTGTCGCCGCTCCACGGCGTCGAGGGGCGCTGCCTCGCCGATCCCGTCCCGGTCCGCCATCACCATTCCGCCCGCCGTCACGTCCGCAGGGTAGCGACCGGCCCGATCGCGTGACTCGGGTCACCCGATCCCGGGCGATCTTTGCGAGTACCGGGGAAATACGCAACACTGGTGTTGTGAAAAACGCCGGGATCGAGTTGACCGCTGTGCCCGCCGGGCACGACGGGCGCACCCGGCACGCCGTCGCACGGCTCCTCCTGGAGCAGGGCCCCGTCACCGCGGCCTCGGTCGCGGAGCAGCTGGGCCTGAGCCCCACGGCGGTGCGCCGGCACATCGACGCGCTGGTGGCCGACGGTGAGGCGAGCAGCAGGGAGGCCCCGCGCCGGGGTCAGCGCGGTCGGGGTCGCCCGGCCAAGCTCTTCCTGCTGACCGAGCAGGGGCGGGCCCGCTTCGGGCACGCCTACGACGACCTCGCCGTGGCCGCGTTGCGGTTCCTCGCCGAACAGGGCGGGGAGGAGGCGGTACGAACCTTCGCCGAACGACGGGTGTCCGCATTCGTCGACCGGCACCGCGCGGCCATCGTGGCCCAGCCCGACGCCGCGGACCGGGCCAAGGCCCTCGCGGTTGCGTTGACCAGGGAGGGCTACGCTGCCTCGGCACGCCACGTGGGGGCGGGCGAGCAGCTCTGCCAGCACCTGTGCCCCGTGGCGCACGTCGCGGCGGAGTTCCCGCAGCTGTGCGAGACCGAGACGGCGGCGTTCGCCGGCCTGCTCGGCACGCACGTCCAGCGCCTGGCCACCATCGCCCGCGGCGATGCCGTGTGCACGACGCACATCCCGAACACACCCCGGATCACGGTCGGCGGAGCCGACGATCAGACTTCAGATGGAGGGGAGCCCGCATGACTGCCGCTGCCGAGCAGCGCACCACCACAGCCCCGCTCACCCAGGAAGAGACCCTGGCGAGCATCGGCAACTACGAGTTCGGCTGGTCCGACTCGGACGTGGCAGGCGCGAGCGCTCGCCGGGGACTGAACGAGGACGTCGTTCGGGACATCTCGGCCAAGAAGAACGAGCCCGAGTGGATGCTGGAGTTCCGGCTCAAGGCGCTGCGGCTGTTCGACCGCAAGCCCATGCCGACCTGGGGCTCCGACCTGTCGGGCATCGACTTCGAGAACATCAAGTACTTCGTCCGGTCGACCGAGAAGCAGGCGGCGACCTGGGACGACCTGCCCGACGAGATCAAGAACACCTACGACCGGCTGGGCATCCCGGAGGCGGAGAAGCAGCGCCTGGTCTCCGGTGTCGCGGCCCAGTACGAGTCCGAGGTCGTCTACCACAAGATCCGCGAGGACCTGGAGGAGCAGGGTGTCGTCTTCCTCGACACCGACACCGCCCTCCGGGAGCACCCGGAGCTGTTCAAGGAGTACTTCGGCTCCGTCATCCCCTCCGGTGACAACAAGTTCTCCGCGCTGAACTCCGCGGTGTGGTCGGGCGGCTCGTTCATCTACGTGCCGAAGGGCGTGCACGTGGACATCCCGCTGCAGGCCTACTTCCGGATCAACACCGAGAACATGGGCCAGTTCGAGCGCACGCTGATCATCGTCGACGAGGGCGCCTACGTGCACTACGTCGAGGGCTGCACCGCGCCGATCTACTCGTCGGACTCGCTGCACTCCGCCGTCGTGGAGATCATCGTCAAGAAGGGTGGTCGCTGCCGCTACACGACCATCCAGAACTGGTCGAACAACGTCTACAACCTGGTCACCAAGCGCGCCAAGGCCGAAGAGGGCGCGACCATGGAGTGGATCGACGGCAACATCGGCTCCAAGGTCACCATGAAGTACCCGGCCGTGTTCCTGATGGGCGAGCACGCCAAGGGCGAGGTCCTCTCGATCGCGTTCGCGGGCGAGGGCCAGCACCAGGACGCGGGCGCGAAGATGGTCCACATGGCGCCGCACACGTCGTCCACGATCGTGTCGAAGTCGGTGGCGCGCGGCGGTGGCCGCACCTCCTACCGCGGCCTGGTCCAGGTCAACAAGCGGGCGCACCACTCGAAGTCCACGGTCAAGTGCGACGCGCTGCTGGTGGACAACATCAGCCGCTCGGACACCTACCCGTACGTCGACGTCCGCGAGGACGACGTGTCGATGGGCCACGAGGCCACGGTCTCGAAGGTCTCCGAGGACCAGCTGTTCTACCTGATGTCCCGCGGTCTCAACGAGGACGAGGCCATGGCGATGATCGTGCGCGGGTTCGTCGAGCCCATCGCGCGGGAGCTGCCCATGGAGTACGCCCTCGAGCTGAACCGCCTGATCGAGCTGCAGATGGAAGGGGCCGTCGGCTGACATGGCCGTCACCACCGAAGACCAACAACACGGCCTGACGGCCCACTCGCACGGTGCAGGTGCTCCCGTCTCGTCGCGCGCGGACCACTTCACGTCGTTCGACGTGAACGCGTTCGAGGTGCCCGGGGGTCGCGAGGAGATCTGGCGCTTCACCCCCATGAAGCGGCTGGCGAACCTGCACAACGGCGCCGAGGCCACCGGCACTGCGACCGTCGAGGTCGACGCGCCCGAGGGCGTCGCGGTCGAGACCGCCGCCCGCGGCGACGAGCGGCTCGGCGTCGCGGGCACCCCCGGTGACCGCGTAGCCGCGCAGGCCTGGTCGTCGTTCACCGAGGCCACCGTCGTCACCCTCCCCGGTGACGCGAAGTCCGGTCCGACCACGATCACCGTGACCGGACCGGGCGAGGGCCAGGTCGCCTACGGCCACCTCCACGTGCACGCGAAGCAGTTCGCCGAGGCCGTCGTCGTCATCGACCACCGCGGCTCCGGCGCCTACGCGGACAACGTGGAGTTCGTCGTCGGTGACGGCGCGCACCTCACCGTCGTCGCCATCCAGGACTGGGCCGACGACGCGGTGCACGTCTCCGCGCACCACGCCAAGCTCGGCCGCGACGCCACGTTCAAGCACACCGTCATCACCCTCGGCGGCAACGTCGTCCGGCTCACGCCGGTCGTCACCTACACCGGGCGCGGCGGCGACGCCGAGCTCCTCGGCCTGTACTTCGCCGACGCCGGGCAGCACCTGGAGCACCGCACCTTCATCGACCACGCGGTGTCCAACTGCCGCAGCAACGTGGTCTACAAGGGCGCGCTGCAGGGCGAGGACGCGCACACGGTGTGGATCGGGGACGTGCTGATCCGCGCCGCCGCGGAGGGCACCGAGACCTTCGAGCTCAACCGCAACCTGGTGCTCACCGACGGCGCCCGCGCCGACTCGGTGCCGAACCTGGAGATCGAGACCGGCGAGATCGAGGGCGCGGGCCACGCCAGCGCCACCGGCCGGTTCGACGACGAGCAGCTGTTCTACCTCCAGGCCCGCGGCATCCCGGAGGACCAGGCGCGCAGGCTGGTCGTGCGCGGCTTCTTCCACGAGATCCTGCTCAAGATCAGCGTTCCCGAGGTGCGCGAGCGCCTGGAAGCCGCGATCGAGGCGGAGCTGGAAGCGGTGGGCGTGTGATCAGGGTGTGCTCGCTGACCGACCTCGACGACCGCAAGCCGGCCGGGTTCGAGGTCGGCGCCGAGCACACCCCGGTCGTGCTCGTCCGCGACGGCGGGACCGTGCACGCGCTGCGCGACCTGTGCTCGCACGCCGAGGTCGCGCTCAGCGAGGGCGAGGTGACGCGCAAGGGCGTGGAGTGCTGGCTGCACGGGTCGTGCTTCGACCTGCGCACCGGCCGCCCGTCCTCGCCACCCGCCACCGAGCCGGTCGACGTGTTCGCCGTCGAACTCCGCGGTGACGACGTCTACGTCGACGTCACCACGCCCGTGAACTGATCACGGCTACGAACTGACTTTCGCTCGCAACACCAGGAGAACGAAGCACCGATGGCCACTCTCGAGATCAAGGACCTGCACGTCTCGGTCACCACCGACGAGGGCTCCAAGGAGATCCTCAAGGGCGTCGACCTGACCATCAAGGCAGGCGAGACGCACGCGATCATGGGCCCCAACGGCTCGGGCAAGTCCACCCTGTCCTACGCCATCGCCGGGCACCCCAAGTACACGATCACCTCCGGCAGCGTGCTGCTGGACGGCGAGGACGTGCTGGAGATGACCGTCGACGAGCGCGCCCGCGCGGGCCTGTTCCTCGCCATGCAGTACCCGGTCGAGGTCCCCGGCGTCTCGATGTCGAACTTCCTCCGCACCGCCGCCACCGCCGTGCGCGGCGAGGCCCCGAAGCTGCGCCACTGGGTCAAGGAGGTCAAGGAGGCGATGTCCGACCTGGACATCGACCCCGCCTTCGCGGAGCGCTCGGTCAACGAGGGCTTCTCCGGCGGTGAGAAGAAGCGCCACGAGATCCTCCAGCTCGGGCTGCTCCAGCCGAAGGTCGCGATCCTCGACGAGACCGACTCCGGTCTGGACGTCGACGCGCTGCGCGTCGTCTCCGAGGGCGTGAACCGGTACAAGCAGTCCGGCGAGGTCGGCGTGATGCTGATCACCCACTACACCCGGATCCTCAAGTACATCGCGCCCGACTTCGTGCACGTCTTCGCCGCGGGCCGGATCGTCGAGTCCGGCGGCCCGGAGCTGGCCGACCAGCTCGAGGCCGAGGGTTACGTGAAGTACATCGGCAAGCAGGAAGCCGCCGGCGTCGTCTGACGTTGCACCTGTCGTGGGGCAGCAACGAGTCGTGAACACGTACCGAGAGGAGGCGTCGGAGCAGTGACCACCACCGCCACTCCGCTGGACGTCGCTACCGTCCGGGCGGACTTCCCGATCCTGGGTCGCACCGTGCGGGAGGGCAAGCGGCTGGTCTACCTGGACTCCGGCGCCACCTCGCAACGCCCGAGGCAGGTCCTCGACGCCGAGCGCGCCTTCCTGGAGACCGCCAACGCCGCGGTGCACCGCGGGGCGCACCAACTGGCCGAGGAGGCCACCGACGCCTACGAGGGCGCCAGGCAGAAGATCGCCGACTTCGTGGGCGTCGACCAGGGCGAGATCGTGTTCACGAAGAACGCGACGGAAGGCGTGAACCTCGTCGCGTACGCGATGGGCAACGCGGCCACCGCCGGCCCCGAGGCCGAGCGGTTCCGCCTCGGTCCCGGTGACGAGATCGTCGTCACCGAGATGGAGCACCACGCCAACCTGGTGCCGTGGCAGCAGCTGGCCGCCCGCACGGGCGCCACGCTGCGCTGGTTCGGCGTCACGGACGAGGGCCGCCTCGACCTGTCGAACCTCGACGAGTTGGTGAACTCCAAGACCAAGGTCGTCGCGTTCACCCACCAGTCCAACGTGCTCGGCACGGTCAACCCCGTGCGCGTGCTGGTCGACGCGGCCCGCGCGGTGGGCGCGCTCACCGTCCTGGACGCCTGCCAGTCCGTGCCCCACGGCCCGGTCGACTTCACGGCGCTCGGCGTGGACTTCGCCGTGTTCAGCGGCCACAAGATGCTCGGCCCGTCCGGCATCGGCGTCCTCTACGGCCGCCGCGAGCTGCTGGAGGCCCTGCCGCCGTTCCTCACCGGCGGGTCCATGATCGAGATGGTCCACATGGCGAAGTCCACCTTCGCCCCGCCGCCCGCGCGGTTCGAGGCGGGCGTGCCCATGACGTCGCAGGCCGTGGCGCTGGGCGCGGCCGTGGACTACCTCAACGCCGTCGGCATGGACCGCGTCGCCGCGCACGAGCACCAGCTCACCGAAGCGGCGCTGCGCGGCCTGACCGGCATCCCCGGCGTGCGGATCGTCGGACCGCTGGACGTGGTGGACCGCGGCGGCGCCGTGTCGTTCGTCGTGGACGGCATCCACGCGCACGACGCGGGCCAGGTGCTCGACAGCCTGGGCGTCGCGGTGCGCGTCGGCCACCACTGCGCGTGGCCCCTGCACCGGCGGATGGACGCCGCCGCCACCGTGCGGGCCAGCTTCTACCTGTACAACACGGTGGACGAGGTGACCGCACTGGTCGACGCGGTCCGCGAGGCGCAGAAGTTCTTCGGTGTCCGATGAGTTCCGGGTGGGCGTGATGCAGCTGCAGCAGATGTACCAGGAGATCATCCTGGACCACTACAAGAACCCGCACGGCCGCGGCCTGCGCGACCCGTTCGACGCCGAGTCGCACCAGATCAACCCGACCTGCGGCGACGAGGTGACGTTGCGGGTCAAGCTCGACGGCGACACCGTCCGCGACGTGTCCTACGACGGCCAGGGCTGCTCCATCAGCCAGGCGTCGACCTCCGTGCTGACCGACCTGGTGGTGGGCAAGCCGCTGGACGAGGCGTTCGAGAAGATGGACGCGTTCGTGGAGCTCATGCAGGGCCGGGGGCAGGTCGAGCCGGACGAGGACGTCCTGGAGGACGGCATCGCGTTCGCGGGCGTGGCGAAGTACCCGGCACGCGTGAAGTGCGCGCTGCTGGGCTGGATGGCTTTCAAGGACGCGGTGTCACGCAGCGAGGGAGCGAAGGCATGACCACCGAAGAGGACGTGGTGCGCGGCGTCGAGGGCATGCCCGAACCGCCCGCGCCCAAGGCGGACGTGGCCGCGGTGGACGACGTCGAGGAAGCCATGCGCGACGTCGTCGACCCGGAGCTCGGCATCAACGTCGTGGACCTGGGCCTGGTCTACGACATCCGCGTGGACGAGGACAACGTCGCGCTCATCGACATGACCCTCACGTCCGCCGCGTGCCCGCTGACCGACGTCATCGAGGACCAGACGCGGTCGGCGCTGGTCGGCGGTGGCGGCGGCGGGCTCGTCGACGACTTCCGCATCAACTGGGTCTGGATGCCCCCGTGGGGCCCGGAGAAGATCACCGACGACGGGCGCGAGCAGCTGCGCGCCCTCGGCTTCACCGTCTGACCCTCAGCACGACGCAGAGCAGGGGCCCCCACCGCGGGGGCCCCTGCTCTTGTGCTCAGCGACCGGCGTAGACCCGCTCCACGAACCCGGCGATCTGCCGTTCGTCCAGGTGCCGGGCCAGATCGGCCTCCGACACCATCCCCACCAGCCGGTGCCGCTCGATCACCGGCAACCGGCGGATCCGGTTCTCCTCCATCGTCCGCAGCACGTGCGACAGGTCGTCGTCCGCGTCCACCCAGTGCAGGTGCCCGGACATCTCCCCGGCCTTCATGGCACCGGGATCCCGACCCTCGGCCACGCACCGCAGCACGATGTCGCGATCCGTGATGATCCCCTGCAACCGGTCGTCCTGCCCGCAGATCGGCAACGAGCCGACGCCCAGGTCACGCATCATCCGCGCGGCGTCGAGCAGGCTCTGATCCTCCTTGATGCACTGGACACCGGTGTTCATGATCTCCCGTGCGGTGGTCATGCCGAACCTCCTTCGTTCGCGTACCACCAGCATGCGCCCGAAGACCACGACCGGCACCTCGGGCAGCCCTCAGCCGACCGCCAGGTGCGGCCCGCCGCGCAGCACGTCCACGTGATCGCTCCCCGGCCGCCCCAGCACCCAACTGGTGCCGCGCAACGACTTCGCGTGCTCCTTCAACGGCGCCAACAACCGCGACACCTCCCGGTAGGACCCCACCGAACCGGCCGCGCAGATCAACGTCGCCAACGACAACGTCACCCCGCGCCCCTCCACCTCCAGCGGCACGTCCAGCACACCGGCCGAGAACGGCACGATCTCGTTCAACCCGGCCACCACCAGGAAGTCGTCCCCACCGACGTGCCCCACCTGCACACCGGGGAACGACCCCGCGCCCCCGGTCAACGACCGCCCGATCGCCCGGATCAGGTCGTCACCGGCCGCGAACCCCGCCGAGTCGTTGACCCGCTTGAACGCGTCCACGTCCAGCCACCCCACCGCGAACAGCTCGCCGCCCGCGATCCGCCGCTCCACCTCCCGCGCGATCGAGTCGCTGCCCGGCAACCGGGTCAACGGGCTCAACGCCGCGGCCTGCTCCACCTTCATCTCCGCGACACCGCGCACCACGTCCGCCACCCGCACCACACCCAGGCACCGGTCGGCGTCGTCCACGACCACCAGGTCGTCGTTGGTCCGCTCGCGGTGGGCGTGCGCCACCACGTCCAGCAGCTCCAACGCGCTCGACCCCGCGCCGATCACCTTCGGCTTGTCCGCCAACCGCGCCGCCTCCCGCTTGGCGTGCAGCGCGTGCCCGAACGGCCCCGTCACCGCCAGCAGGAACCGGTTGCGGTCCACCGTCCACCGAGGCCGCCCGTCACCGTCCACCAGCACCACACCGCTGACCGCCGGCTGGTTGGCCAGCACCTCGCGCACCTCCTCGGACGTCGCCGAGTCCGGCAACGTCGTCGCCGGGTGCAGGAAGTCGGTCACCCGCGGACCCGCTGCCCGCCGCAGCGGCGCGGTCGTCGTACTGCTGATCGCCTCCGGATCGGTCACCTCGCTCAACACCGCCGCGATCGTCGCGTCCACCTTGGGCCGACGCTGCGCGCTCGCCAGCAGGTTGCCCTGCGCCAGCCGCACCCCGAGCCGGCGCAACGCGGCCAGCTGCGCCTCCGTCTCGACGCCCTCCGCCACGACCGACGACCCGATCTGCTCGCACAGGTGCTGCAACGCCTGCGCCAACGCGTACCGGGCGGGGTCCTCGGGCAGCGCCACCACCACCTCGCGGTCCAGCTTGACGACCTCCGGCCGCACCTCCGCCAACAGCGACAACGGCGAGTCGCCCTCGCCCACGCCGTCCAACCCGATGCGGAACCCGTCCCGCCGCAACCGCTCGATGCCACGCACCAGCAGCCGGCGCGGCGCGCGCGAGTACGGCGTGCCGACCTCCAGGACCAGGTCCGCGGGCGTGCGCCCGACCTCCCGCAGCGCGACGTGCAGCGGGTCGAGCAGCTCGGGCTTGTCCGCGATCGTCATCGCCAGCAGGTTGACGTGCAGCGGCACGCCCAGGTCGTGGTCGGCCGCGTGCCGGACCGCCCGGCACGCCAGGGCCACGTCCGTGTTGGCCAGGTAGCCCGCGCGGAACGCCATCCGCAGCAGGTCCTGGACGGTGCCGTCGTGGGGTCGGGCCAGCGCTTCCACCGCCACGACGCCTCCGGTGCGGAGGTTGAACAGCGGCTGGAAGGCGAACCGGACGTCATCCAGCAAGGCGGGCACCGCTCGATCCTGCCCGGTCGATCTTCATTTGCCGAGGGCGTTAACCAGGTGTTCGAGCACTTTTGGCCGAACGCACAGGGAATGCCAACCGACCACGCATACCCCACGACGCGGAACCGAACAGCCGGACCATCGCCTCGACGGTCCCGCGCAGGTCATCGTGCCCGCCGAGGTAGGCGCGCTGAGCGCGGTCGGGCAACCGGAAGAACCCGTCGAAGAATTCCGGCACGTCGTCCGGGGGCAGCGCGAGCAATGCCGCCAAACCCCTCGACCGCAACGCGCGCACCGCCCGTTCCGCCGCCGACCGCACCACCGGACGCCCCGCCGCGAGCGCCTCCGCCACCACCGGCGCGCGCCGCAGCGCCACCGCCACGCTGTACCCCGTCGCCGGGTGCACCCACCCCGCCGCCGCGCCGAACGCGCCGTCCCGCGCCCGCCCGTCCAACGCGATGCGCACCCGCTCCTCGTCCACCGGAACCGGGATCCCGTGCACCGCCAACCGCGCGTGCAACCGCAGCCGCAGCTCGCGCAGCGGCAGACCCGGCCGGCGGGCCAACGACGTCTCCTCCAGCAGCACCCCGTCCGCCGACACCGGGATCGCGTACAGGAAGCTCGGATCAGCCGTCGTCGCCGCGGGGGGCCTGCGCCAATCCATGATCAACGCCTCGTCCGCACCCACGAACGGCACCGCCCGCCCGGCCGGCACCACCACCCCGACCGCCGTCTGCGCCGCACCACCACCCACCACACCGCTCGCGTCGACCACCCGGCCCCGCAACACCCGCCCGTCGGCCAACGTCGCCGCCGAGCCCGTCCACGACACCACCCGCCCCGCGACCACCCGCACCTCGTCCGGCAACGACCGCAACCGCTCGTTGTCCAACACCGCGTAACCCCGCGCGAGCACGTGCTCGGCCGTGGTCCACGCACGAGCCCTCGACGTCGCCACCGCGACCGGCGCGTCGTCCGGCAACTCGTCCACCCACGCCGCGTAGGTCGCCCGCCACGACCGCCCGGGGTTCGGGTCGACCACCGTCGTCACCAGACCCCGCGCCGCGCACGCCCGCGCCAACGCCCGTCCCGCCGGCCCACCGCCGACGACCACCACGTCCACTCAGCGCTTCTCCGGCGGTTCGGGCGGCAGCAGGTTCCCCAGCACCAGCGGCTGGTACTGCGACACCACGTCCGCCAACTGCGCCACGGTCCGCTCGATCGCCGCCCGGCCCGCGTTGCGCTCCGCGATCACCGCCGACAACAACAACGCCGTCAACACCGCCGTCCCGTTGAACGCCTGCAACGTCACCATCCGCACCACCAGCTCCATGTCCGCGAACGGGCCCGTGGCCCGCGCCGCACCCCGCGCCGCCAGCGTCGCCGCTATCAACGCGCACGGCGCCGTGCCGAGGTGCTGGAACCGCAGCGCCGCCCAGATCAGGAACGGGAACACCAAGTACATCAGCCTCAGGTCGTTGGTGCTCGCCACGGCCATCACCACCGCCGTGCTGACCACCAGCGCCGCCGCCTCCACCCACCGGCGCACGGGGTGGCCGCGCAGGCGCAGCGACCGGAACGCCAGCGCGATCGGCACGAGCACCAGCACGCCCATCGCGTCACCGGTCCACCACACCGTCCACGTCGACCAGAACAGGGGACCGTCGATCACCCCCGTCACCAGGAGCGTGCCCGCGCCCGCCGTCGCGCTGACCGCCATGCCCACGAGCCCGCCCAGCAGCACCAGGGCGAGCGCGTCGCGCGACCGGTCCATCTGCGGCCGGAAGCCCACCCACTTCAGCAAGAGGAAGGCCACCACGGGGCCGAGCGTGTTGCCCGCGGCGATGAGGAAGGTCGAGCCGAGGTCGTTGAACGCGATGTTCGCCGCGAACGCGCCCAGCGCGACGCCCGGCCACATCCTCACCCCGCCGAGCAGCATCGCGAGCACGGCCACACCGGTCGGTGGCCACAGCGGTGTCACCTGGCCGTTCACGAGGGCTTGGAGGAGACCGAGGCGGGCTCCGGCGTAGTAGCAGGCGGCGACCACGACGAGGTGGAGCGCGTACCGGCCGAGCCGGGGGGAGGGCTGCACCGGCACAGCATCCACCGTTCTCCAGGGGCTCACCACGCCTAGCTGCGGATACGCCCCCAACGACCCCCCGATTTGACACCGACGAAGGTCATGAGTAACTTTTACCGAGTCGCCAGCAAGAACCTCGGGCCGAGCGGTTGACACCGCGAAACGGGCCGAGTAGACTACTGCGGCGTCAAGCTCCCAGAAACGAATAAGCAGCACAGCGTGCTGCCTCCGCTCTGGAACAGAACAAATTGAATGCGAAGCGAAGTTCAGCGCGGAGCCGAGAAGCCGAAACCGGCCGATTTGACACCGCGAAAACGAACCAGCTAAGCTTCAAACACAGCGAGAAACACAAAGCCCCGGAATGAACCGCGGTAAGACGCGGGACAAGATGGTGAGCGCGTGTTCTTTGAGAACTCAACAGCGTGCCGAATAGCCAGTAAATTGTATGAACCTCGTCAAGAGGTTTTCCTTTGAGATTGTTACTGGACAACTGACATTTTGTCAGTGTTGTTCGGAGCGATCGAACTCATTCCTTATTGGAGAGTTTGATCCTGGCTCAGGACGAACGCTGGCGGCGTGCT
>NZ_JBFAAX010000088.1:0-17855 GCF_040639995.1 Actinosynnema sp. NPDC023658
CGCGCGCTGGCGGGTTTCCTGGCCGCGTTCGTCGTCGTGCACGTCGTCGGCGCGGTCACGGCGGACTTCCCCGTGCTGTTCGGCACGCGGGTGGTCGCCGCGATCGTCAACGCCGGTTTCCTCGCCGTGGCGATGTCGGCGGAACCGCAGGTGCTCGGCGTCCTGCTCGACCAGGAAACCCGCCAGGAGGGCCGACTCGACGGAGTCCAGCACCGCGTCCTCGTCCCCCGTGAGCCGGACCAGCACGTCGAGGTCGACGGTCTGACCGAGGACGGACGCCTGCCGCAGGTGGGTGCGCGCGGTCGGGGTGAGCTGGGCGAGGCGGTGGCGGATGACGTCACGCACGCCGGCGGGGACCGTGCGCAGGGCCGGGTCGGTCTCCCACAGGCGGGTGAGCTCGCGGACGAAGAACGGGTTGCCGCCGCTGCGGGTGTGGATCGCGCGCACGTCGGCGGGCGTCGGCCGGCGGTCGGTGACGGCCTCGACCAGCTCCCGCACCTGCTCCTCCGCCAGACCGCCCAGGTAGACGCGGGTCGGTTCGGCGCGGGCGGCCCGGCCGAGGGCCGCGGTGAGGTCGGCGGAGATCTCGGTCGAGCGGTACGTCGCGAGGACCAGGAGCCGCCCCGGTGGTCCGGCGGGTCGTTCGGTGGCGGTGTCCGCGCACAGGGACGTGAGCAGGGCGAGGGTTTCCTCATCGGCCCAGTGCACGTCGTCGAAGACCAGCAGGAGCGGACCGTGCGCGGTGATGCCGGCCAGGTAGGAGCCGATCGCGCGGTGTCGGCGGAACCGCGCCGCGACGGGGTCGGCGTCGGTGTCGCTGTCCACGACGGGCGGTGGTTCGTGACCCGCTGCGGTGAGGGCGGCGCGGATCTGCGTCCACGGCCAGGCGGAGGGTGCGCCGGGCAGTTCGGGGCAGGTGCCCCAGGCCGTCGTCCACCCGGCGGCGGCGAGCCGTTCGGCCAGCGCCAGGGCCAACGCCGTCTTGCCCGCCCCGGCGGCCCCGGACACCAACGCCAACCGGACCTGCCCGGCCTCCCCCTCCCCCGCGGCCCGTTCCAACTCGGCCAGTTCGTCCGCGCGGCCGACGAACGGGACGGTTCGGCCGCTCGACGTGTCCACCGGCGGCGTGCCGTCCTCCCACGCGCCCGCTTCGCTCGCCGCCGAGTTGCCCGCGCCCGGTTCTCCCGCAGCCGGTGCACTTCGCCGCCGTGGTCCCGGCTGTCGCGTCAGATCCGGGGACTGGGCGAGGATGTCCGCCTCCAGCTGCCGCAGTGCGGGACCAGGGTCGACGCCGAGTTCCCCGCGCAGCACCTCACGGCCCTGGCGGAGGGTGGCCAGCGCCTCGCCCTGCCGTCCCGTCCGGTACAGGGCGAGGGCGCGGCGACGTGCGCGCGCAGGTCCGGCACCGACTCGGCGGCCCTGCCCAGCTCCGACGCCGCCTCTGCCCGCCGTTCCACCGCCAGCAGCCGCACCTCGTCCAGCCGGGCCGCCTCACCGCGGGCCCACGGCTGGTCCGCGAACTCCGCGTAGGCGGGGCCGCGCCACAGCGCCAGCACCTCGTCCAGCAGCACGTGCGCGTCCTCGGGTCGACCGTCGGACAGCATCCGGGCCGACTCGACGACCGCGGCGTCGAACCTCCAGGCGTCCACCGCCTCCCGCTCCGCCCGCAACGCGTACCCCGGCGGCACGGTCACCAGCAGGCGGGCGGGTGTCCGGGGTGGACGGTCGGGTTCGAGTGCCTTGCGCAACGCGCCGACGAACGTCTGCACCGCGCCGAGAGCACCGTCGGGCGCGTCGTCCCACAGGTCGTCGATGAGCCGTGCGACCGGCACCACCCGTCCCCCGGCGACCAGCAGCCGTGCCAGCACGGCCCGGTGCCGCGGTCCCCTGAGGTCGACCGGTCCGCGCCCGTCCACGGCCTCCAGCGGCCCCAGCACCCCGAAACGCACCATCTCCGACAACGTATCCGACCAGCCACCGCCGCACCGGGTCGCCTCAGCCGGATCGCCTTCAGCCGGGTCGACGCCGGTCACGGGCGCTGATCCGCTGCTGACCGCGTGCTGATCGGCGGGTCGCAGGGTGGTCGTCGTGCACCCCACCGACCACGACCGGGAGCCGACCATGACCCTCCCCGACACCTCCTTCCCCTCGTTCAGCCGTCAGCGCGTCACCGTGGCCGACGGTGTGGCGCTCAACGTCGCCGTGGGCGGCTCGGGCAGCCCCGTCGTCCTCCTCCACGGCTTCCCGCAGACCCACCTGATGTGGCGGCACGTCGCCGCCGACCTGGCCGCCGACCACACCGTCATCTGCCCCGACCTGCGCGGGTACGGCGACAGCGACAAGCCGGTCGACACCGACGGGCACACCTACAGCAAGCGGACCATGGCCGCCGACGTCGTCGCCCTGGCCCGTGCCCTCGGGCACGACCGCTTCGCGCTCGCAGGCCACGACCGAGGCGCGCTGGTGGCCGTCCGCGCCGGCCTCGACCACCCCGACGCGGTCACGCACCTGGCGTCGTTGGACGTCCTGCCGACCCTCGACATGTGGGACGTCCTGCACGGCACGACGGCCGCCGTCGGCTTCCACCTCTACCTGATGGCCCAGCCGCCCGGCCTGCCCGAGGCGATGATCGGCGCGTCGGCGGACGCGTTCTTCGGCCACTTCCTCGACATCTGGACCAACGACCCGGCCGCGATCCCCGCCGACGTCCGCGCCGCGTACCTGGAGGCGTCGCGCGAGGCCGTCCCGTCGATCGTCGCGGACTACCGCGCGTCCGCGACCGCGGACGTCGACGACGACCGGGCCGACCGGGAAGCCGGGAACCGGCTGCGCATGCCGGTGACCGTGCTGCAGCAGGACTGGGGTGCCGCCCTGGGCTTCGACGCCGCCGCCCGCTGGCGCGAGTGGGCACCGGACCTGGAGCACCGCACCGTCTCGTGCGGACACTTCATGGCCGAAGAGGCACCGGCCGACGTCGTCAAGGCCCTGCGCTCCCTCCTGGCCCGCTGACCCCGCGCGTGTCCTACGTCCAGGTCGCGCGTGTCCTACGTTCACGCACCCCGAGTTGAACGCTCGGGACACGGCCGACTGTCCTGAGCGTTCAACTCGGGTGTTCCGGACGTAGGACACGGGTGACGCGGACGTAGGACACGCGGGTCAGCGTTGGATGGACTTCAGCTCGGTGAACTCGTCCAGGCCGTGCGCGCCGAACTCGCGGCCGTTGCCGGACTGGCGGTAGCCGCCGAACGGGGCGCTGGTGTTGAACGCCGCGCCGTTGATGTCCACCTGACCGGTGCGCAGGCGCTTGGCCACGGCCAGCGCCCGGTCCTGATCGGCGGAGAACACCGCGCCGCCCAGGCCGTAGATGGTGGAGTTGGCGATGCGGACCGCGTCGTCCTCGTCCGCGTACGGCATGACGGACAGCACCGGCCCGAAGATCTCCTCCTGGGCGATCGCCATGTCCGCCTGGACGCCGCCGAACACGGTCGGCGCGACGTGGAAGCCCCGCTCCAGCGGGCGTTCGACGCCGCCGAGGGCGAGCTTCGCGCCCTCCTCGACGCCCCGCCGGACGTAGCCGACGACGCGGTCGCGCTGGGCGGCCGACACGGCCGGACCGATGCGGGTGGCGGGCAGGGCCGGGTCGCCCGGCTCGTACTTGGACGCGGCGGCGACGGCGATCTCCAACGCCTCGTCGTGCCGGGACGCGGGCACCAGCAACCGGGTCCACGCGCTGCACGCCTGCCCGTTGTTCATGTACGCGTTGGCCACGCCGATCTTCACCGCGCGGGTCAGGTCGGCGTCGTCCAGCACGACGTTCGCGGACTTGCCGCCCAGCTCCAGCGCCACCCGCTTGACCGTCTCGGCGGCCAGCGCGGCGACCCGGCGACCGGCCCGGGTCGAACCGGTGAACGACACCATGTCCACCATCGGGTGAACTGCCAACGCCTCACCGACCACCGGACCGGTGCCGTGGACGACGGAGAACACCCCTTCGGGCACCCCCGCGTCCAGCAGCACGGAGGCCAGCAGGTCGGCGGTCATGGGCGCCAGCTCGCTCGGCTTGAGCACCACGACGTTGCCCGCCGCCAACGCGGGCACGACCTTCGCGACCATCTGCTGCAACGGGAAGTTCCACGGCGTGATGGCCGCGACCACCCCGATCGGCTCGCGCAGCACCAGCGAGTTCCCGACCTGCTCGCCGTCGAAGTACCCGCCGGCCAGCACGTCGGCCACGCCGCGCGCGATGCCGACCGGGTTGGGCACCTGCACGCGCGAGGCGAACGTGATGGGGGTGCCCATCTCCGCGGTCATGGTGGCGGCCAGCTCGTCGGCCCGCGCCTCCAGCCCGTCGGCCACCGCCCGCACCACGGCCAGCCGGGTGTCCAACGCCGTGGTCGACCAGGCCGGGAACGCGGCAACGGCCCTGATCACGGCCGCGTCCACGTCACCCGCCGTGCCGGCGCGGACCGTGCCGATGACCTCTTCGGTGGTCGGGTTGACGACCTCGATCACTGCGGACTCCCCGGGTGCGGTGTGACACTCCAAGACGAATTCGCCCCAAGAGTGTCACACCGACAGCGTCAGGAGAAGTCCAGTCCCCCCGTCCGGGTGCGCTTGAGCTCGAAGAAGTACGGGTAGCTCGCCAACGCCCGCGCGCCGTCGAAAATCTTCACGGCGTCGTCGCCGCGCGGGATCTTCGTCAGCACCGGGCCGAAGAACGCCACGCCGTCGATGTGGATGGTGGGCGTGCCGACGTCCATCCCGACCGGGTCCATGCCGCGGTGGTGGCTGGCCCTCAGCTCTTCGTCGTGCTCGTCGGTGTGCGCGGCCTGGGCCAGCTCGGCGGGCAGGCCGACCTCCTCCAGCGCCAGCTTGATCGCTTGGTCGTAGGCGCGCTCACGGCCGAGGCCCTCGTTGTGGATCTTGGTGCCCAGCGCGGTGTAGAGGTCGCGGAGCACGCCGTCGCCGTGGGCCTTCGCCGCGGCGATGGCGACGCGCACCGGGCCCCAGCCCTCGTCGAGCATCGCGCGGTAGTCGGCGGGCAGGTCGCGCCCCTCGTTGAGCACGGACAGGCTCATCACCCGGAAGTTCAGGTCCAGGTCCCGCTGCTTCTCCACCTCGAGGATCCACCGGGACGAGATCCACGCGAACGGGCAGATCGGGTCGAAGTAGAAATCGACCTTCGTGCGTCCCTCTGTCGACATGCGGTGTTCCTCCGTGGCTGTTCGGGCGGGGTGCCGTCGGGTCGGGCATCCTCCATCGTGCTCAACCAGGCGACCTCGCGCAGTCTTCCCTCGGACGCCAGTCCACTTCCGGGGGTCTCACGTGATTGGATGCGACTGTCGTGTTCACCGACACGACACCCAGTCCCGTTCCGACGACGTCGGCGCCGAGGTACGCGTGGCGCCGGCAGACGAGGTGACCTGTGGCGGCACCCAACCTCACCCGCGACCAGGCGCAGCAGCGGGCTGCGCTGCTGGAAGTCGACTCCTACCGGATCGAGCTGGACCTGACCGACGGCGGTGGAAAGCCCGGTTCGGACACGTTCCGCTCCACCACAACGGTTGCCTTCCGCAGCCGGACGCCCGGCGCGTCCTCGTGGGTCGACATCGTGGCCGCCAACGTCCACCGCGCCGTGCTCAACGGACACGAGCTGGACGTCTCCGAGTACCGCGAGGAAGACGGCGTCCACCTGCCCGACCTGGCCGAGGTCAACCAGCTCACGATCGAGGCCGACTGCCGGTACATGAACACCGGCGAGGGCCTGCACCGGTTCGTCGACCCGGTCGACGGCGAGGTCTACCTGTACTCGCAGTTCGAGACGGCGGACGCCAAGCGGATGTTCGCCTGCTTCGACCAACCCGACCTCAAGGCGGTCTACGACCTCACGGTCACCGCGCCGCACCACTGGAAGGTCGTCTCCAACTCGGCCATCGAGTCCACTGTGGATGGCACGGGCGGCGCGGACGTGCACGTCTTCGCCACCACCAAGCCCATGTCGACCTACCTGGTCGCCCTGGTCGCGGGCCCGTACGCGGAGTGGCGCGACGAGTTCAGCGACGGTGGGACGACGATCCCGCTGGGCATCTACTGCCGCGCGTCGCTCGCGCCGCACATGGACGCCGAGCGGCTGTTCACCGAGACCAAGCAGGGTTTCGGCTTCTACCACCGCGCGTTCGGGGTCAAGTACCCGTTCGGCAAGTACGACCAGTGCTTCGTGCCCGAGTTCAACGCGGGCGCGATGGAGAACGCGGGCTGCGTCACGTTCCTGGAGGACTACGTCTTCCGCAGCCGCGTCACCCGCTACCTGTACGAGCGCCGCGCCGAGACCGTGCTGCACGAGATGGCGCACATGTGGTTCGGCGACCTGGTGACCATGCGCTGGTGGGACGACCTGTGGCTGAACGAGTCGTTCGCCACCTGGGCGTCGGTGCTGGCGCAGGCCGAGGCGACCGAGTACCGGCAGGCGTGGACCACGTTCGCCAAGATCGAGAAGTCGTGGGCCTACCGGCAGGACCAGCTGCCGTCCACGCACCCGGTGGCCTCCGACATCCCGGACCTCCAGGCGGTCGAGGTCAACTTCGACGGCATCACCTACGCCAAGGGCGCTTCGGTGCTCAAGCAGCTGGTGTCGTACGTGGGCCTGGACAACTTCCTGGCCGGGCTGCGGGTGTACTTCGGCAAGCACGCCTGGGGCAACGCCACGCTGGCCGACCTGCTGGGCGCGCTGGAGGAGGCGTCCGGCCGCGACCTGTCGTGGTGGAGCGCGCAGTGGCTGGAGACCACCGGCCTGAACCTGCTGCGCCCCAAGTACTCGGTCGACGCCGAGGGCCGGTTCACCGAGTTCGCCGTGCTCCAGGGCGGCGCGCGGCCGGGCGCGGGCGAGCTGCGCACGCACCGGCTGGCGATCGGCGTCTACGACGCGGACGACTCGGGCAAGCTCGTGCGCACGCACCGGGTGGAGCTGGACGTGTCCGGCGAGCGCACCGAGGTGCCGGACCTGGTGGGCGTGCACCGCGGCAAGCTCGTGCTGGTCAACGACGACGACCTCACCTACTGCACCATGCGGTTGGACGCCGACTCGCTGGCGTCGCTGATCGACCACATCGCGGACATCGCGGAGCCGCTGCCGCGGACGCTGTGCTGGTCGGCGGCGTGGGAGATGACGCGTGAGGCCGAGCTGAAGGCCAGGGACTTCGTGAACCTGGTGCTCGGCGGGCTGCACGCGGAGACCGAGGTCGGCGTGGTGCAGCGGCTGCTGCTCCAGGCGCAGACGGCGCTGTCCTCGTACGCGGACGTGTCGTGGCGCGACGAGGGCTGGCGGCGGTTCACCACCAAGACCCTGGAGCTGGCGCGGGCCGCCGAGCCCGGTTCCGACCACCAGCTCGCGTTCGTGAACGCGCTGGCCGGCTCGGTGCTGGACGAGGAGACGCTGGCCGTGGTGCGGGGGTGGCTGGCGGGCACCGAGGTGCTCGACGGCCTCGACGTGGACACCGACCTGCGGTGGCGGCTGCTGCACGCGCTGGTCGCGCACGGTGCCGCCGACCTCGACGAGATCTCCGCCGAGGAGGAGCGGGACCCCACCGCCACCGGCCACCGCAAGGCCGAGTCGGCACGGGCCCTGCGCCCCACGATCGAGGCGAAGACCGAGGCGTGGGACCGCGCGGTGAACGACGACGAGCTGCCGAACGCGGTGTCGGAGGCCGTCATCGCGGGCATCCAGCACCCCGGCCAGAAGGCGCTGCTCCAGCCGTTCGTGGAGCGCTACTTCGCCGACGTGGCCCACGTGTGGGAACGCCGGTCCAGCGAGCGGGCGCAGTCGATGGTCGTCGGCCTGTTCCCGTCGTGGTCGATCTCGAAGGAGACGGTGACCGCGGCCGACGAGTGGCTGGCCGAGGAGCGCCCGCCGGCCCTGCGACGGTTGGTGTCGGAGGGCCGTGCGGGGATCGTGCGCGCCCTGGCGGCCCAGGAGTTCGACCGGTCGTGAGTGCGGCGTGCAGCGCGCTCCCGGAGGTGGAGCCGCGTCGCACGCGGTGAGGTTCTCGGCGGAACGGGGTGGCGCTCACGGGCGTCGCCCCGTTCTGGCACCGCGGTCAGGAGCGGCTGTCCCGGTCGTAGGCGTCGGCCCACCGGGCGAACAGGTCGCGCGACTGCGCCGGGGTCAGCACCAGGCGGTCGAGGTGGCGCATCTTGGCCTCGTAGGCCTCGATCGCCTCCGGTGAGTCGTGGAAGACGGTCGCGAACTCGGTCTCGCCGTAGGCCAGCGGCTTCATGGGCTCGGGGAACGTCATCAGGGTCGCCGCGTTCCGCAACACCTCGTGCGACGGCGCGTTCAACGGGATCACCCGGACGCTGAACTTCGCCCAAGCTCCCATCAGGGTCAGGCGCAACAACTGGTCGCGCATGACCTTCGCGTCACCGACGACGATCCGCAACGCGGCCTCGTGGAGGTAGATCACCATCTCCGGCCCTCCCGGCCTGCGCAGCACCTCCTGACGGGTCATCCGGGCGTGGGTGGCCTCGCGGTCCTTGGTCAGCGCGTAGGCGTAGTCCTCCGTCTGCGCCAGGCTCGGGATGACCATCGGCTCGTAGGTGGCGACGGTGCCGGCCGCCGGCTCGTGCACCGACAACATCGTGAGCGCGTCCGACGACGGGTCGTGCAGGCGCAGGAAGCTGCCGACGTCGGTCTCGCAGGCGAGGGACAGGATGCGGTCGCGGGTCGGCTTGTCCGCGCCGCACCGGCCGAGCAGCGTCCCGATCTCCCACGGGCTCGTGCCGCGCGTCCCGGTTTCGAGCTTCGACAACTTGCCCAGCGACCAGCCCAGCGCCTCTGCGACGAAGACCGAGGACATCCCGGCACCGTGCCGGACCCGTCGCAATTCCTCACCCAATTCCCTGCTCCGAGCGGTGCTCAGCCGCGCAGGGTGCTTTTCTTCGGAATCCATGACTTCCTTTGATTTCGCACGGGGTCGCGGCGGGTGATGGGTGCTGCGAGTGCCGCGCACTCCACCACCCGCCGCGCATGACCGACCAGCGTGCGGACTGGCCGGTGGCTTGGTGCACAACAGCTTGTCCGGGCCGGAACACCTGGTCAATCCCCTTTTCGAGCGAGCGACTTGACCACTGGTCCCGCTTTAGGCTGCATTCATGAACCGCAATACCTCCAAATCCATCGCTTTGGGTGCGCGCCTGCGCAACGTCCGTGAGGCCAACGGTCTCAGTCAACGCGCACTGGCGAAGAAGATTGGCGTCGTGCATTCGTTGCTCTCGCGCAACGAAAGCGGTCAGCGGGTGCCGACGCGCGCCGAGGTGGTCCGCATCCTCGAACCCCTGGAAATGACCGATCGGGAACGCGAAGAGATCCTCGCGATGACCGAGGACCCGAGCGGATCACCCCTCGCGGTGATCGAGATGCCCGAGCGGCGCGCGCAGATCGCCGCGCTCATCGAGGTCGAGCAGATGGCCAAGGAGGTGGTGAGCTGGTCCCCGCTGCTCATCCCCGGCCTGCTCCAGGTCAGCGCCTACACCCGTTCGATCATGGAAGCCGCCCGCATCCCCGACGGCGAGATCGCCACCCGCGTCGCGGTCCGGATGGGGCGGCGGGACATCCTCACCCGCCGCAACCCGGTCCGCTACACCGCCCTGATCGGTGAGGCCGTGCTGAGCCAGACGTTCGGCAGCCGGGAGGTCATGACCGAGCAGTTCGACCACCTGCTGATGATGAGCGCGCACGAGAACGTCGACCTGCGGATCGTCCCCACCGCGACCGGTTGGCATCCGGGTCTCGACGGCGCGTTCATGGTGTTGAAGTGCGAGGGCACGTCGTTCGCGCACCTGGAGAACCACGTCAGCTCGGTCTTCGTGCAGGACGCCGAGGCAGTAGCCGGCTTCGAGGCGTGCGTGCCAAGGTTGACGGAGGTCGCGATGAGCCCGGAGCAGTCGTTCGAACTCATCGCGAAGGAGGTGCAACGGACGACGGGAGTCGCATGACCGTGCGCTGGAAGAAGTCGGACAGGAGTGTCAGCGACGGCTCCTGCGTCGAGGTGGCGAACCACCTCGGCGCGGTGCGGGACAGCAAGAACCCCGGGGTCGTGCTGAAGGTGACCCCGGGGCGGATGAGGGCGTTCGTGGACGCGCTCAAGACCCGGTGACAGCGAAGGCCCCGGCTGCGCGCCGGGGCCTCCACTTCGAGTCCTGGGTCGGTCAGGCCTGCCGGGGTGGCTTGCCCGCCTGGTCGGTCAGCATCCGCAGGCCGCTGACCAGTCCGCCGGAGAGGTCGCCCTCCTTGAAGGACGCGACCATGCTCATGACGGCCAGCTTCGCGCCCCGGTCCGCGACGCGGCGGTGGGACTCCTCGCCCGTCACCACCTCGACCTTCCGCTCACCGGGCGACACCGCGATGAGCACGGCGTGCGTCGGGCGCGGGGTGCCGGCGTGCAGCTCCTCGGCGCGGGCGCGGGAATCCGGGCCCAGCTCACCGAGGTACACGCTGAAGTCCAGCCCGGTGCTGCGGCTGGCCAGCGTCAGCGCCTCGTCCAGGCTCGACAGCTGCACCGGCGTGAACGGCAGGCTCGGCGCGTGCGGCTCGTACATCTTCGCGGCCGACACCCGGCCGCTGTTGGTGACGACCGCACCGACCGGGAGGGTCGACGGGTCCACTTCCACCTTCGTCAGCTCACCAGTTGCCACGGGCACCTCCCTTGGCGGTCCGGCCCTCGGCCGAGGTGGGGATGGCCTGGTGCGCGCCGCCGGGCAAGCCCGCGGGGTTGGCAGTCCACCAGACGGGGGCGTAGTTCCACTCCTGGCCCGGGCGGTACCGCTGAATGCGGGTGGCCTTCGGCCTCAGCGTCAGTAGCGTGATCACGCCGTAGATGGCCAGCGGGATCAGCGCGAAGACGAGCACGGTCTCCACGATGGTCACGGCGGTTACGGTAACCGATCGCCCTGGTCACGTCCGGGCGAGGGCACCCGTTTCCGCACTGGTGGGGTTCGAGCGCCGTGCGGACCGCCGTCCGGGGGCTTCTCTATCTGTGAACGCGCCCTTGGCGGGGCCGTCCGCGATCACGCGTTGCGCGGTGACCGGGGCGCGGGAGGCCGGACCCCGCCGCCACGCCGCGACCCCCGCCGGGACGACCGGCGGCTCTTGGCACGGCCCGATGTGATCCACCCGACCCCCTACCAGCGACGACGTCACGCTCGGTATTCATCGGTGCCGGATGCACTAGCTCGGGTGCTCGATCGTCGCAGTGCGTACACCCGGACGGCCTTCCCCCGGACGGCGGCGAATGGCGGCCGGTTTGGCGTCTTGTCCTGGGCCCAGTCGGCTTCTAGCTTTTCACCTGTACGGGTCTTGCGCATCCGGATCCGGATACCAATTCCCGCCCGATGAGTCTCGGAGGACACGACATGTACACCATGAACCTTGTTCTGGTCGCCGCCCTCACCCTTTCGTCGTACGCCCAACCGGAGCAGAGCGTTACGACTGTTCAGTCCCCGACCGCGCTCGCAGAGTCCGTGCGCATCACCTCCGACGACTCCGTCCGGATTACCTCCGACGACTCCGTCCGCATCACGGCGATGGGGTCGGTCCGCATCACGTCCGCCACGGACGGCTCGGTCCGCATCACGTCCGCGACCGACGGCTCGGTCCGCATCACGTCCGCGACCGACGGCTCGGTCCGCATCACGTCCGCGACCGACGGCTCGGTCCGCATCACGTCCGCGACCGACGACTCCGTGCGCATCACCTCCGCCACGGACGACTCCGTGCGCATCACGTCCTTCACGGACGACTCGGTCCGCATCACGGCGGTCGGGTCCGTGCGCATCACGGCGGGTTCGGTGCGCATCACCGGGGACCGCGAGGACCTGGCCCTGGCGGCGTGACGAGGGGTGGCGCTAGGCCGCGGGCTCGCCGAGGTAGGGCAGCCACAGCGGGTCGGCCTCGGTGACGCCGGCCAGCAGCCGCCAGTGCGGCCCGCGGGGTGCGTTGGGCACCACGCGCAGGCGCCAGCCGAGCTCCGAGAGGAGCTTGTCGGCCTTGCGGTGGTTGCACTTCGCGCAACAGGCCACGCAGTTGGTCCACGAGTGGGGGCCGCCCCGGCTGCGCGGCACGACGTGGTCGATCGTCTCGGCCCGGCCGCCGCAGTACGCGCAGCGGTACCGGTCGCGGTGCATCAACCCGGCGCGGGTGAGCGGCACGCGGCCCCGGTAGGGCACCCGCACGTAGTTCGCCAGCCGGATCACCGACGGGACGACGACCTGGGACGTCGAGGAGTGCACCACGGCACCGGCCGGGTCGCCGTGCACCACCTCGGCCTTGCCGCACACGACGAGGACCACCGCGCGCCGCAGGGGCAGCGCGGTGAGCGGCTCGAACGTGGCGTTGAGCAGCAGGACCTTGCGCCGGCCCCAGGGCAGCACCACGGGTGCCTGACCGGCTCCCTGCCCGTCGGCCACAGCGTGCACGGTGCTCACCGCGAGCTGTTTTTGGCCGGACGGGGCCGACGACGCGATCCCGGCGTTCACCAGGGCGCCGATCGGGGTGGGTTGTCGGTCTGGCACGCGACCACCTCCACCGGTTCAGCCATAGCAGACCACAGATCGGCCCCAAAAATCACCTGTGATATGTGACGTGTCACGAAGCCGTGGGCGAAACTTCGGCGAACACGCACCTATCGGAGATGGTTTTCATCCCCCAAGCTACGCTCGGCGGGGTGACCGATGCTTCCCGCGCAGGGCTGCCTGCGACGATCACCTACCCCGCCGCGCCCCGCCTCGACCTCGTGGAGGACCTGCACGGGCACGCGGTCGCGGACCCGTACCGCTGGCTGGAGGACGCTGCGGACCCCCGCACCGCCGCCTGGTCCGCCGAGCAGGACGGCCTGGCCCGGTCGTGGCTGGACGCGATGCCCGGACGGGACGCGCTGGCCGGCCGCCTGGGCGAGCTGATGCGGACCGGGTCCGTGGGCACGCCGGTGTGGCGGGCCGGGCGGGCGTTCTACACGCGCCGCGGGCCCGACCAGGACCACCCCGTGCTGTACGTGCGGGTCGACGGCGTCGAGCGGGTGCTGGACGTCTCCGAGCTCGACCCGACCGGTCGGACCACGCTCGACCGGTGGTCGCCGTCCGTCGAGGGCACCCGGCTGGCGTACCAGGTGTCCGTGGGCGGTGACGAGCACTCGTTGCTGCACGTCGTGGACGTCGACGGCGGTGAGCTGCTGGACGGGCCGATCGACCGGTGCCGCTACTCGCCGGTGGGCTGGCTGCCGGGCGGCGAGGAGTTCTTCTACGTGCGGCGGGTCGACCCCGCGCTGGTCCCCGAGGACGAGCGGCAGTTCCACCGGCGGGTGTGGCGGCACCGGGTCGGCACGCCGGCGTCCGACGACGTCAACGTGCACGGCGACGGGCTGGACCACACCTACTACTACGGGCTGTCGCTGTCGGAGGACGGCCGGTGGCTGCTGGTGAACGGTGCGCCGGGCACCGTGCGGCGCGACTCGGTGTGGATCGCGGACCTGCACGGGTCCGGCGGGCTGACGCCGGTCGTGCGGGACGAGGACGGGGTGCAGTGCACGGCGTCGGTCGAGCCGGACGGGCGGCTGTACCTGCGGACCAGCCTGGACGCGCCGCGGTTCCGGCTGTGCGTGGCCGACCCGGCGAGGCCGACCGAGTGGACCGAGCTGGTGCCCGAGCAGCCGGACTCGGTGCTGGACGCGGTGACGTGGCTGGACGGGTCGCTGGTGGTGCTGCGGACCCGGCACGCGGTGTCGGAGCTGCACCTGCACTCCCCCGCGACCGGCGAGCACCTGGGTGCGGTCCCGATGCCGGGCACGGGGTCGTTGCACGGGTTGTCCACAGTCGACGCCCTCACCGCGGCGGACCGGGACGTGCTGTGGTTCGGCTGGTCGGACTTCACCACGCCCTTGTCGGTGTACCGGTACTCGCCGTCGACGGGCCGCACCGAGCTCGACACCGCGGCCCCCGGGACGGTGGAGCTGCCGGAGTTGTCCACACAGCAGATCGCGTACACGTCGGCCGACGGCACGGTCGTGCGAATGTTCGTGGTGTCCGGGCGGCAGCACCCGGACCTGCCCCGACCGACGCTGCTCACCGGGTACGGCGGGTTCGCGGTGGGTCGCGGGCCGGGGTACAGCGCGACGACGCTGGCGTGGGTCGAGGCGGGCGGTGTGTGGGCGCACGCGTCGCTGCGCGGCGGTGACGAGGAGGGGGAGGACTGGCACCAGGCGGGGATGCGGGAGCGCAAGCAGAACGTGTTCGACGACTTCCACGCGGCGGCCGAGCGGTTGATCAGCGACGGCTGGACCACGCCGCAGCAGTTGTCGGTCATGGGCGGCTCGAACGGCGGGCTGCTGGTCGGGGCGGCGCTGACGCAGCGGCCCGAGCTGTACGCGGCGGTGGTGTGCTCGGCGCCACTGCTGGACATGGTGCGGTACGAGAACTTCCTGCTGGGGCGGTTGTGGGCCGAGGAGTACGGCTCCGCGTCCGTGCCGGAGGAGCTGGCGTGGCTGCTGGATTACTCCCCGTACCACCGGGTCCGGCGGGGAGTTGAGTACCCTTCGGTCCTGTTCACGGTCTTCGAGTCGGACAGCCGGGTTGACCCGAACCACGCCCGGAAGATGTGCGCGGCACTCCAGCACGCGACGTCCAGCGAGCCGACCAAGCACCCTGTGCTGCTCCGCCGGGAGACCGAGGTCGGGCACGCGGGCCGATCGGTGAGCCGGTCGGTGGGCCTGGCCGTGGACCAGTTGACCTTCCTGGGCTGGGCGACCGGCCTGGAGTTGTGAGCGGAGGACTGTGCAGGTGCAGGTGCTGGACGTGGACGACATGAAGTCGACCCTCGCCGTCGAGTGGTGGGTGGCCAACGGGCCCAGGCTCGCCGAGGGCGCGCTGCGGATCGCGTTGACGCTGGTCATCGCGGTGATCGTCCGGTTCCTGCTGCGACGGCTGATCGACCGGCTGACCCGCGGCAACGGGGAGCGCAAGCCGAGGCTGCTCAAGCCGCTGCGGGAACGCGCGCCGCAGGCGCTGGGCGCGCTGGTCTCGGAGCGGCGCGAGCAGCGGGCCAAGACGATCGGCTCGGTGCTCAAGTCCGTCGTCACGTTCGTCGTGTTCGGCGTGGCGTTCATCCAGGTGCTCACCGAGCTGGGGATGAACGTCGCGCCGATCCTGACCTCGGCGGGCATCCTCGGCGTCGCCATCGGTTTCGGCGCGCAGAACCTGGTCAAGGACTTCCTGTCCGGCATGTTCATGATGCTGGAGGACCAGTACGGCGTGGGTGACGTGGTCGACCTGGGCCCGGCGACCGGCACGGTCGAGTCGGTGGGGCTGCGGATCACCACGATCCGCGACACCAACGGCACCGTCTGGTACGTGCGCAACGGCGAGATCCTGCGCGTCGGCAACTCGTCGCAGGGCTTCGCGGTGGCGGTGGTCGACCTGCCGCTCGGGTACGGCGCGAACCTGGCGTCGGCCACCGAGGTGCTGGCCAAGGCCGTGGGCGCGGCGGCCGACGAGGAGTCGCTGGCCAAGGACGTCATCGACAAGCCGCAGGTGCTCGGTGTGGAGAAGGTCACCCCGGAGGGCATCACGATGCGGGTGACGGTGAAGGTCCGGCCGGGCCGCCAGTGGGCCGTCCAGCGGGCACTGAGGGCCAAGCTGATGCCCGCCCTGGACGACGCCGGGATCTCGCTGAAGTCCTGACCCGGTCCGCCTCCGGTCCACCCCGCCGGCGTCGAGGGCCGCCCGGCTGAGGCAGGATGGAGGGGTGACCACTCCTGCGGAGAACTTCTACGAAGCAGTGGGCGGGTACGAGACGTTCCACAAGATCGTCGCGCGCTTCTACGAGGAAGTCGCCCGCGATCCCGTCCTGCGCCCGATGTACCCCGAAGAAGACCTCGGTCCCGCCGAGGAGCGGTTCCGGCTGTTCCTCATGCAGTACTGGGGCGGCCCGCACACGTACTCGGACAACCGCGGTCACCCCCGGTTGCGGATGCGTCACGCGCCGTTCGTCATCGGGCCCGTCGAGCGGGACGCCTGGCTGCGCTGCGCGAAGGTCGGGGTCGACTCGGTCGACCTCTCCCCCGAGCACCGGCAGCAGCTCTGGGCGTACCTGGAGATGGCCGCCAACAGCATGATGAACGCCTGGGTGTGATCTTTGATCACCCGAACGGGGTCTTGGTGTCGGTCGCGAATGGCAGGATGACTCCTCGTGCGACGATCCTCCGATCTACAACCAGAGATCGCCGACGACTCCGCCTGGTGGCGTGACGCCGTCTTCTACCAGGTCTACGTCCGATCGTTCGCCGATGCGAACGGTGACGGCGTGGGCGACCTCGACGGCATCCGCTCCCGGCTCGGCTACCTCGAACTGCTCGGCGTGGACGCCCTCTGGCTCACACCCTTCTTCACCTCGCCCATGGCCGACCACGGCTACGACGTGGCCGACCCCCGTGACGTCGACCCGCTGTTCGGTGACCTGGCCGCGTTCGACCGGCTGGTCACCGAGGCGCACGCGCACAACCTGCGGGTCACCATCGACCTCGTGCCGAACCACACCAGCGACCGGCACGCCTGGTTCCAGGCCGCGCTGCGGGCCGGGCCGGGTTCGGTCGAGCGGGACCGGTACGTGTTCCGGGACGGCGGCGGGTTCGACGGGTCCGTGCCGCCGAACAACTGGCCGAGCCAGTTCGGCGGACCGGCGTGGACCCGGGTGCCCGACGGGCAGTGGTACCTGCACCTGTTCGCGCCCGAGCAACCCGACCTGAACTGGGACAACCCCGAGGTCGCGGCCGACCTGGCGCGCACGCTGCGGTTTTGGCTGGACCGCGGCGTGGACGGGTTCCGGATCGACGTCGCCCACGGCATGGCCAAGCCCTACGGGTTGCCGAACATCGGTCCGGGGGTCGAGCTGGGCGCCGGCGTCCTGCACGACAACGCGCAGGACCCGCGCTACGACAACGACGGCGTGCACGAGGTGCACCGGATGATCCGCAAGGTCATCGACGAGTACCCGGGCCGGATGGCGGTCGGTGAGATCTGGGTCAAGGACGACGAGCGGTTCGCCCGCTACCTGCGGCCGGACGAGCTGCACCTCGGGTTCAGCTTCGGGCTGATCGGGGCGTCGTTCGACGCGGACGCCGTCCGCTCGGCCATCGAGCACGGGTTGGGCGCGGTCCGGGCGGTGGGTGCGCCCGCGACGTGGACGCTGTCCAACCACGACGTGACGCGGCACGTGACCCGGTACGGCGGTGGCTCGATCGGGCCGCGGCGGGCGCGGGCGATGACGCTGGTGGAGCTGGCGCTGCCCGGCGTGGTCTACCTGTACAACGGCGAGGAGCTGGGCCTGCCGGACGTGGAGCTGCCGGAGTGGGCGTTGCAGGACCCGATCTGGCTGCGGTCCGGGCACACCGACCGGGGCCGGGACGGGTGCCGGGTGCCGCTGCCGTGGGAGGGCGACACGCCGCCGTTCGGCTTCTCCGAGGGGCCGACCACCTGGCTGCCCCAGCCGAACGAGTGGGCCGGGTTGACCGTCGAGTCGCAGCTGGAAGACCCGGAGTCGATGCTCTCGTTCTACCGGCAGGCCCTGGAGCTGCGGAAGTCGCACGCGGCGTTCAACGGTGACGAGCTGGAGTGGTACGGGGCGCCGGCCGGGTGCTTCGCGTTCCGGCGCAAGGGCGGCGGCCTGATCTGCGCGCTGAACACCTCGGGCGGCCCGGTGCCGCTGCCGCCGGGCGAGGTGCTGCTGGCCAGCGGCCCGATGGACGGCAACCAGCTGCCACCGGACACGGCCGTCTGGCTGGTCTGACGACGTGCCGCTGCCCCCGCCTCACGCC
>NZ_JBFAAX010000089.1:0-17755 GCF_040639995.1 Actinosynnema sp. NPDC023658
CACCACGCCCAGCGACTCCAGCACCCGCTCCACCACCATCCCGGCGTCGCGCAGCGCCGCCACCACGGTGGCCAGGTCGGCCGAGCCGTCACCGGCGACCGAGACCACGACCTCGTCCACGTGCGCCTCCGTCACCGGACCGACCGGAACCTCAGGGTGCCTGCACCAACCCGGCACCCGCGTCCGTGGAGGGCAGGCCCAGCCGACGAGCGCTCTGGGACAGCCTCGCCCACAGCTCCCACCCGCGCGCGCCGTACTTCTCCGCGATGAGCGCCGCGACGCCCGCGACGTGCGGCGTCGCCATGCTGGTGCCCTGGATGCGCTTGTGCATGCCCAGGCCGCCGCCCTCGGAGTTCCAGCTGGAGTAGACGTCCACGCCGGGCGCCACGACGTCGACCTGGCCGACGGTGTCGACCGTCCCGCAGGAGAAGAACGCGATCGCGCGCTGCACGTCCACCGCGCCGACGGCGAGGATCGACGGGCAGTTCGCCGGGTGCCCGACCGGCGCGACCTGGCCCGGCCGGTTGCTCTCGTTGCCCGCCGCCGCGACGATCAACGTGCCCTTCGCCAACGCGCGCGTGGCGGCCTGCTCGAAGACCTGCGAGTACGGCGTCCCCGGGCGCACGGACGCGCCCAACGACATCGAGACGACCGCGCAGTTGTTCGCGATGGCCCACTCGATGCCGGCCAGGATGCCGCTGTCGCTGCCGCTGCCCTGGTTGGACAGCACCTTCCCCGCGTACACCTCGGCCTCGTAGGCGACGCCGTAGCCGGGGCCACCGCCGGCGGCGTGGCGCGGACCGGCGGCCGAGCCGATGCAGTGCGTGCCGTGGCCGTGCGCGTCGTCCACCGATTCGCCGGTGATGAACGACTGCGTCATCACCGCACGTCCGGCGAAGTCCGGGTGCGCCACGGTGAAACCGGTGTCGAGCACGGCGAGGCGCACGCCCTTGCCGGTGGCGGAGCTGATGTTCGCGCCCACGGCCTGCAGGCCCCAGGTGAACACCGACTCGTCCACGGCGGGCGCTGCGGCCTCGTCGGTGCCGGTGGTCGGCGGCGCGGTGTAGGCGTGCACGATCCGCTCGGCCTCGACCACCGCGATCGGGCCCGGCACCTCGGCCGCGCGGGTCAACTGGTTGACCTGCTCGGGCGTCGCGTTGACCACGGCGATGCCCAGCTCCTGGAAGATGACGCCATCGGCCGCGGCGAGCTCCGCGCGGGTGGCGGAGTCCGCGGTGCTCGCGGCGCTGATCCCGGCGACCCGGTTCATCTCCCGCGCGCCCGCCGTGACCGACTTCTCGTCGAGCAGCACGAGGTAGCGGCCGGTGGTCTCGACGCCCGTTGGTTGTGACATGACGACCCCCTTCGGGGTTGGACGGCAGTCAGGTGTAACCCCGGATCACGTGCGCGCTCAATCGGCCGTAAGAGTTGGGCCGGCGCGGACGTGGTTCGTATGCCGTAGTGGAGCCGTCGGGACGGGACGAGATACAGGTCAGGCCGTCGCGGGTGCCGTGCCACGCTTTTGGGTGAACTTTCGGGCGAGCGGTTCCACCACCCGCGCGGCGACCGGTCCCAGCACCGCCATCAGCAGCACGTACGCCGTCGCGAGCGCCGCCAACCGACCGTCCACCGCGCCCGAGGCGACCGTCAGCGACGCGATCACGATCGAGAACTCGCCCCGCGCCACCAGCGCCGCGCCCGCTCGGGCCCGACCCATCCGGCCGATGCCCTGCCGCCGCGCGGCCCACCAGCCGGTGGCCACCTTCGTCAGCGTCGTGACCACGGCCAGCGCCACCGCCAGCCCCAGCACGGGCGGGATCGACGCCGGGTCGGTGTTCAGGCCGAACACCACGAAGAACATCGCCGCGAACAGGTCGCGCAGCGGCTCCAGCATCCGGGTCGCGTTCTCCGCCGTCGACCCGGAGATCGCGATGCCCAGCAGGAACGCGCCCACCGCCGCCGACACCTGCAGCTGCGACGCCACACCCGCCACCAGCAGAGCCGCGCCGAGCACCTTGAGCAGGAACACCTCGGGGTCGGGGCTGTCCACCACCGCCGACACGTACCGGCCGAACCGCAGCGCGATGACCAGCACCACGGTGATCGCCGCCAACGAGATGCCCACCGCGCTCAGCCCGCCGAGGAAGCTCACCCCGGCCAGCACGGCGGTCAGGATCGGCAGGTACACCGCCATCGCCAGGTCCTCGAACACCAGCACCGACAGCACGACCGGCGTCTCCCGGTTGCCCAGCCGGCCCAGGTCACCGAGCACCTTGGCGATGATCCCGGACGACGAGATGTAGGTGACGCCGCCCATGGCCAGCGCGCCGACCGGCCCCCAGCCCAGCACCAGCGCCGCGATCACGCCCGGTGTCGCGTTGAGCGCGATGTCGACCAGGCCCGCCGACCAGGACCGCTTGAGCCCGGTCACCAGCTCGGCCGCCGAGTACTCCAGGCCGAGCAGGAGCAGCAGGAGGATGACGCCGATCTCGCTGGACAGGTGGGTGAAGGACTCGATGCCGTGCAACGGCACCAGGCCGCCCTGCCCGAAGGCCAGGCCGCCGATCAGGTAGAGGGGGATCGGTGAGATGCCGACCCGCCACGCCATCTTGCCGAGCAGGCCCAGCCCGAAGAAGACCGCACCCAGTTGGACCAGTGCGGTTGCCGTGGTGTGCAAGGTGGTCAGCCACCACCCAGCAGCTCGGCCGCGGCCGTGAGGCCCTCGGCGGTGCCGACGACCACGACCAGGTCACCGCCCGTGAACACGAAGTCCGGGCGCGGCGACGGGTGGACCGACCCCTCGCGCACCACGGCCACGATCGACACACCGGTGCGCGTCCGCATCTCGGTCTCGGCCAGCGCGCGACCGTCGAACCGGGAGCCGGGCACGACCGGGAACTGCCTGGTGGAGATGCCCGCGACGTCGCGGTGCTGCTCCTGGAGCTGGGCGACCAGGTTCGGCGCACCGAGCAGCCCGGCCAGGGTGCTCGCCTCGGCGGGCGTCAGCGCTATCGAGGCCGCGCAATCGTCAGGATCCTCGGCGCGGGACACGATCAGCTCGAACTTGCCGTCACGGTGTGTGATGACACCGATGCGGCGACCGCCGCGGATCACGAAATCCTGACGGGTGCCGATCCCCGGAAGCGGCGTCACCTCGACGTTCACCCGTGCCACCCTAGTCGGGTGACGCGACTCGTTCGGGCGATTGGTCGGGGTTGGGTGGTTCGTGACCGCGTGCCGGGACCGGACGTGGACGAGTTCGCCGAGCCGGAGCGGATCGTCGCCGCGCTCGCCCGCGCCCGTCCCGGCACGCTGCTCGCGGTGCAGCACCCGCACCGCACGCCCGCCGCGCTGGCCGCCGGGTCGGGCCTGCTCGACGCGCTGCCGCACGCGGTCGCGGAACTCGCCCACCTGCGCGGAACCGCCTACCGCGAGGTGCGTGACGTGGTCGCGCCGTACCGGGTGGACGGTCCGGACGGCACCGCCTACGGGCTGCTGTGCATGGTCGACCCGGCGGCGGTCGGGCACACCGAGGAGGTGTACCCGGACGTCGTCGCGGAACGGGCGCGCGTGCTGTCCGGCCTGGGCTGCATGACGAGCGCCGCCATGCTCGTGCCGGTCGCGGGTGACGTCCGACTCACCCGGCTCGTGGCCGAGGTCGACGAGGAGCCGGCGGTGTTCGTCGTCGACCCCGGGGGCCGGCGTCACTGGCTGTGGCTGGTCGGACCGGGTGAACGGCAGGACGCGCTGCTGGAAGCCGCCGGCGAGCACCCGCTGATGGTCGCGGACGGCAACCACCGGGTCGCCGCAGCGGCCGGGCTGTCCGGGCTCCTGGCGCTGGTCACGGCCGGTCCCGACCTGAGGATCGGGCCGATCCACCGCGCCGTGACCGGCACCGGGCTGACGCTGGAGGACATGACGACGTCATGGCGCGCGCTCGGGCTGGAGGTCACGCCGGTCGACGTCACGACCCGCCCGTCGCCGGGCGCGGTGGTGGCCGTGGCCGGGTCGTCGGCGGTCCGCGTCGACCTGCCGTCGGCGGGCGTGGACCACGCGTTCGTCGAGGAGGTGCTGCTGGAGAAGGCCCTGAAGCTGGACCCCGAGAGCCCGCACGTCCGGCCGGTGACCGGCGACCTCCCCGACGCCGCTCAGGTCGACGCCCTGCTGCTGATCGCACCCGTGCCGCTGGACGACGTGCTGGCCGTGCACGCGGCCGGCGGGAAGATGCCGCGCAAGAGCACCTACTTCACGCCCAAGCCGCGCAGCGGGCTGCTGCTGGCCGACCTGTGAGCGGAGGTGCCGACATCAGCTCGTGGTCGGCGGCAAACCGGTGGGCCATGTGGCGAACCACCTGCGCAAGGTCATGCGCACCTCTTCGGTGCAGTTCGCGTCCTTTACCTCGTCGGTGGTCACCCATCTAATGGATGTGTGCTCGGTCTCGTCGGGGGGTGGAGGATCTCCCGCTAGTTCGACGTCGAAGTTCACCTGCCGCGCTCGACGGCCCCATTCATTCGTGTAGTCGAACGTGTTCACCACCCGGTGGGCTACGCGCACCGCCACACCGGCCTCCTCGAGCACTTCGCGGTGCAAAGCGCCGATCAGCCCTTCGTCACCTTCAACCCCGCCACCGATCAGCTCCTCGAAACCGCCCAGGAAGTCATCCGGGCGCCGTTTGGCGAGCAGCACCTGCGGCTCACCCCCGTGCAGGCGCCACGCCACCGCCCCGACGACCAGTTGCTCGACACCGTCCCGCTCGGCGCGTTCGAGGATCACCCCCAACGCCAGTTGCTGCACCGGCCGCGCGATGGCGACGTCCGGTCGGGTCGTCAGGCCCAAGGCGTGTCCGGTGCGGTCGAGCGCCTCGGCGAACGCGTCCAGGTAGGCGTCGGTCTCCGCCCCTACCGTTACCGGCACGGGGATCCGCACCAGGGCCTGGCTGAGGTACTCGGCCACCGGAACGGGTCGGCGGACCGCGGAGCCCTCGGCCGCCACCACGGGTGAAACCTGCTCGTGGAAGAGCGGGAAGGTGGACAGGCTGCGGGTCGCGCCGGACGTACCGAGTTCGGTGAACCCGTTGGCGCGCACGTGGTCGGCCACAGCCGACCGCGTGACCGGTGAACCGCCGTCGGCAGTGATGAGCATGGGGTAGGCGTAGTACGACGCCCTGCCCGCGCGGGGCACAGGGTGGAGCGACTCGATCCACCCTGTTCGCCGCACGACCTCCTCGATCCGACCGGCGTTGACCGCCTTCGCTTCCAGCCACCCGTCGAGGCGGTTGAGGTAGACGGACGCCATGGCGATGCCCAGCGGATGGGCGCGATACTTGAGCCCGAGTCCCGTCTCGGCGTACCGGCGCAGCGGGTGGTCGGCGGGCACCTCGGCGAGCGCGCGCTTGTTGAAGTGGCCCAGCATGACCGCGCGGACGTGCACGTTCTCGTCACGTGAGCAGAGGATCCCCCCTTCCCCGGCGGGCACCAACTTGCCCGCTTGGAGGCTCCACACTGCGGCGTCGGCCAGGGAGCCGACCGGCACGTCGCACAAGGATGCGCCATGCGCGTGCGAGCAGTCCTCGACCAGTGCCAGGCCGTGCGAGTCGCAGAAGTCGCGGTAGAGCGGAGTCGGCGCCGGGTAACCCCACATGTGGGTGATGACCAGCGCTTTCGTCCGGGGTGTCAGCAGCCGGGCGGCCTCGTCCAGGTCGAGGAAGCCGTCGGCTGTGCTGTCCACCAGCACGGGGGAGGCGCCCAGCTGGAACAGTGGCGTCGCCGTAGCGAAGAAGGTGTAGGCGGGGCAGAGTACTTCGTCCCCCCGACCGATGCCGAGCGCGAAGTAAGCGCTGTGAAGGGCGGCCGTGCCGGACGAGGTCAGCAGTGCGTGCCTGCACCGGTGCAGCTCGGCGAACCGCTCCTCGAAGTCGCGGATGATCCCGTCGTGTCCGTAGATCGACGTCGATGTCAGGAGTTGCGCGCGCACCGCCTCGATCACTTCGTCATCGATGGGAGGCCAGTCGAACGTCATGGGGCCGTCCTTCCCTCTTGCGCGCGCCGATCGGCCAACGCGTCGTACGCTTGGGCTATGACGTCCATGACCTGCACCCCGTGCCGGGCTTCGGCCAAAGCGGCCTCCGGCTTGCCGACCAGGTCGAGGGCTCCCCGCAACCCGAGCGCGGTGTGATCGAGCGGATTCACCGGATAAGTCCAGCTCTTCGGGGGCCCGCCCCGCGGACTCAGGGTCACCGTCGACTTGTTGAACCGCAACACACCTTCACTGCCGATCACCTCATAACTCTCCAACGGCGCGTCGGCCACCCGGGAGATGTGCACCGACCCGACGCACGGCGAGCGGTGGCGCATCCTCAGCCGCACGTCCTCCTCTACGATGTAACCGTGTCGTGCCTGGTCCGGGTGTCCCCTTGAAGCGGACAGGTGGACGGGTGGACCCCACAATCTGACCACCACGTCCATTACGTGGTAACCCAGGTCCAGCAACGCTCCGCCCCCAGCCTGCGCGAAGTCGTTGCGCCAGGTGTCGCGGTACTCCTGCGGCGTGCGCCAGTACCTGATCTCGTACCGGACCGGTTCGCCGATCGCGTCGAGCAACCGCGCGGCCAGCTGGAACGGTTCCAGGTGCGGCCGTTCCACCAGGATCGAGATCTGCGAACCGCACTCGCGCACCAACGCCGACGCCTCCGCGTGGTCACGGGCCAGTGGCTTCTCCTTTAACACCCAGAGCCCAGCGGCCACGAGCCGCCGCGTCAACGCGTAGTGGGAGTCGTGAGGTGTGGCGAGCACGGCAATCCGGAAGTCATCGACCCGCGTCGGCAGCTCAGTGGAGAAAACGGCCCACTCCGGCACCCGGCCCGCCTCCTGCAACCTGGCGAAGTCCTCGGCCCGCGCGGGGTCCCGGTCGTGCACGTAGCCGATCGGGACGCCGGCACTCGACAGCGCGGGTACGAGGGCGTCCCGGGACCGGGCGCCCAGGCCAACGACGAGCGCCGAGGTCCCGATCCCGCGTTCAAGCCTGGCGCGCATCGTCCCAGAACACATCGATCTCCTTGGCGAACTGAGTGAACCAGATGCCATCGGCGGAGGTCAGCTTCATCCAGGGCAGGTCGTAGTTGTCAAGGCGGTACCGGTAGAACTTGAGGCAGATGATGCCGTCGTCACGATGGTAGTTGCTGGCCACCACGCCGTGCGGGAACGGCGTGGCTGACAGCTTGATCTGGATCTTCGCATTCGGTATCGACCGCAGTTGGCTGAAGTCTGCGGCCGCGTCCTTGATGAGCTGCACCTGGCGCTGCCTGGAGAACGGCCGCTTCGAGCGGCCGACGGCGTGGTCGATGGCAGGCGAGTCGGGGTCGTACAGCATCACCCGCAACTCGTTGCCCCGAGCGAGGTAGTCCGACAGCGGCCGCTGGAAGTTGCTGAAGGTGCGCGCGAGGTCGACGCCGGCGAGCATCACCACGTTGCTGGTGCGTAGCAGCTGGTCCAAGTCGTAGGGGCGCTCGTGCTCGAACCGGGCGCGGCTGAGAGTCGACTCCATCCGGTCGACGGCCTCGCGCACCTCGAACCGCTGCTCCAGCAGAGCAAGACCGACTAGACCGATCGCGGTGACGGTGAGGGCCTGCACGAGGCGCGGACTGCCCAAGTCGGCCAGCGAGAGCACGATAGCCACCACGCTGACGATCAGGACCAGGTAGAGCTCGACATTCTTGCCCTGTCTGACGGACCGCCAGGCCCGGCGTAACTCCATGTCCACTCCGTGCGTTCGTCAGTTCGTCCCGGTCAGCTTCTGCTCGATCAGCCGGAGCACGCGGCCCATGACCTCCTCCGAGCTCCCCGCCCCGTCCACGACTTCGTGGCCGCCAGGCCAGTCCGCCGCGCCCAACAGCTTCCGGTAGGCGATCTCCCGGCGTGCGAGGATGCCCTGATCACCCTCCATGAAGTCCCCCCTGGCGCGGAGCCTGGCGTACCGCTCGTGCTCGGGTACGTCGAGCCAGATCACCAAGTCGGCGACGTCAGGCAGCTTCGCCGCGACGTCGGCGAGCAACTGGTGCGCCTCATCATCGGTCATGGCGTACTCGTCGGCCAGCGCCGTGTGCTGGCACGCGACGAGACTTTCCCGGTAGCGGTCTTTCAGCACCACCTGGTGGCTCGCGCGCAGGTCGGCGATCGTGTACTCGAAGGCGAACGCCGTGTCCGCGGCAACCGCAAAGGCCTGCGTCCACGCCGTGCGCGGCCGGTCCGGATCCCGCAGGAAACGATCCCGGGACAAGCGCGCGTGGAGGTAGTCGCCGAGCGGCGACTCAGAGAACTCGCCGACCACAGCGGTGCTCACCGAGGCGTCGTTGAGCGCACGTGCGCAGGTCTCGACCACTGTGGTCTTGCCCGAGCACTCCATGCCCTCGACCGCCACTACGAACCCCAAGCGTGCTCACCTCCAGCGCACAGCGACTACTGATGCCGCTGGTGTCGAGGGATATATCCCTCGGGCATGGCGGTGTGTTACCTCACATCCGCAGCGCGTGCGCGTTCTCCACGGGACTGACGGACGGCGGCAACGACTGCCTTGACCTGGTCCTGCAGTTCTGTGATGCCCGTGTTATTCAGGATGTGATGATCGGCCAGGGCGATGGCCGTCCCCTTGTCGAGGGTCCGGATCTCGCGCATGTCCCGCGAGTGCAGCTCCGCTGCGGAGAGCGGGCGGACCGGGCGTTGAGCGAGCCGCTCCTCGCGAATCGCCTTGGTCGCGTGCACCGCGATCAGGCTCACCAGGCCGGGGAACCGCTCGTTGAGAAGTTCGCACTCGGCATAGCTGTAGAGGCCGTCGATGATGATCTCGCGATAAGAGGTGAAGTGCTGGTCGATGTCCTCGCTCGCCAGCTGCGCGATGGCCGACATCCCGTGCTCTGCGCGGAGCCCTTCGCGGACCGTCCGCTCGGTGGCTTCGGTGACCTCCAACCCCCTGCGTCGAACCTCGGCGACAACGACTCCGCCGAAGTAGACGACAGGAGCGTCCAGGATCTCCTTGAGGATCCCGACCACGCTCGACTTCCCGGTCCCCGCGAGGCCGACAACGGCGAAGATGCTGCGGGGAGCATCGGTGTTCACGCTGCACCAAACCTTTGAACTCGGACGTAGGGATTCGTAGGAGTCTACCTGGCCGCGCCGGGGGCGGAATCGCCCGGCACTCGACGCGCGACCAGGTCGTGCACACGCCACCAGCTACGCTGAACAGTCGATCCGCCCGTGCGTGGCGGGCTGGGAACAGAGGGTTGAGCAGTGGTGGTTCGATGAGCGCATCGCTTCCGGACGGGGCGCTTCCCTGGTTGCACGACGTCGGCCGCTGGATCTCCCGCGTGCCCGTCCGCACGCCGTACCGCGTCCGGCTCCACGGCGTCTCCCGGATGCCGCTGGAAGGACCCGTGGTCGTCGTGGCCAACCACAGCTCGATGGTGGACGGGCCGATCCTGTTCGGCTCCTTCCCCCGGCGCGTGGTCTTCCTGATCAAGCAGGAGATGTTCAAGGGCGTGGTGGGCACGCTGCTGCGCAAGCTCGGCCAACTGGCCGTGCGGCGCGGCGAACCCGACCGGGCGCCCCTGCTCGCGGCGCAGAAGGTGCTGCGGGCGGGCGGCGTGGTCGGCGTGTTCCCCGAGGGCACCCGCGGTGCGGGCGACGTCGCCGAGGCCCAGGCCGGCGCGGCGTGGCTCGCCCGCTCGACCGGCGCGGTCGTCGTGCCCGTCGCGTGCCGGGGCACCCTGCGCCCGGCCGGAACCCGACGGCGGTTCCGGCCCGTGGTGGACGTGCTCGTGGGTGAGCCGTTCGAGCTGCCGACCGACAGGGGTCGCCAGGCGCTCGTGAAGGCCACCGAGCAGGTCCGCGACCGCTTGGCCACGCTGGTGGCCGAGCTCGACAGCCAGCGAGGAGAAGCACGATGACGGACTTGGACGGCACCTGGGCGGACGAGTCCGACTGGACCGCGTTCGACGAGGCGGTCGAGGGCGAGGAGGGCGGCACGCCGCCGATGCCCGTGCTGGCCGTGGTCGGCCGGCCGAACGTCGGCAAGTCGACCCTGGTCAACCGCATCATCGGCCGCCGTGAAGCGGTCGTGCAGGACGTGCCCGGCGTGACCCGCGACCGGGTCGCCTACGACGCGCTGTGGAACGGCCGCAAGTTCACCGTGGTCGACACCGGCGGCTGGGAACCCGACGCCGTCGGCATGATGGCCGCCGTCGCCGCGCAGGCCGAGCTGGCCATGGCCACCGCCGACGCCATCCTGTTCGTGGTCGACGCCACCGTCGGCGCGACCACCAACGACGAGGCCGCGGTGAAGCTGCTGCGCCGGTCCAAGCGGCCCGTGCTGCTGGTGGCCAACAAGGTCGACGACGAACGGCTGGTGGCCGAGGTCGCGTCGCTGTGGTCGCTCGGCCTGGGTGAGCCCATCCCGGTGTCCGGCCTGCACGGGCGCGGTTCCGGCGACATGCTCGACGCCATCCTCAAGGCCCTCCCGGAGACCCCGCGCGAGACCTTCGAGGCCGTCCGCGGCGGCCCCCGCCGGGTCGCGCTCGTCGGCCGGCCGAACGTCGGCAAGTCGTCCCTGCTCAACCGCCTGACCGGCGAGAACCGGTCCGTCGTGCACGACGTCGCGGGCACCACCGTCGACCCGGTCGACTCGCTGGTCGAGCTGGACGACGAGCTGTGGCGGTTCGTCGACACCGCCGGCCTGCGCAAGCGGGTCAACTTCGCGTCCGGCGCGGAGTACTACGCGTCGCTGCGCACCAAGGCCGCGATCGAGTCCGCCGAGGTCGCGATCGTGCTGCTGGACGCGTCCGAGCCGATCAGCGAGCAGGACCTGCGGGTGCTGAGCATGGTCGTGGACTCCGGGCGCGCGTGCGTGCTGGCGTTCAACAAGTGGGACCTCGTGGACGAGGACCGGCGGCACGCGATGGTCCGCGAGCTGGAACGCGGGCTGGTCCGGGTGCCGTGGGCGGAGAGGGTGAACATCTCGGCGTTGACGGGACGTGCGGTGCGCAAGCTGGCGCCCGCGCTGCGGACCGCGTTGAACTCCTGGGACACCCGCGTGCCGACCGGTCAGCTCAACTCGTGGCTGACCGACCTGATCGCCGCCACCCCGCCGCCCGTGCGCAGCGGCAAGCAGCCGAAGGTGCTGTTCGCGACCCAGGCGGCCACCCGTCCGCCCACGTTCGTGCTGTTCACCACCGGTTTCCTGGAGGCCGGGTACCGGCGGTTCATCGAACGCAGGCTGCGCGAGGAGTTCGGCTTCCAGGGCAGCCCCGTGCGCATCTCGGTGCGGGTGCGGGAGAAGCGCCCCAAGAAGTGACCGGTTGCTCCGGCAGGCCGAATGCTGTTGCCTGGCGGAGTGCCGGTGCGATTGGTCCTCGCCGACGACGAAGCGCTGCTCCGTCGGGGGCTGAAGGTGCTGCTCGAAGCCGACGGCCGGGTCGAGGTCGTGGCGGAGGCCGCGGACGGCGCCGACCTGGTCCGGGTCGTGCGCCGGTTCCGGCCGGACGTGGCGCTGGTCGACGTGCAGATGCCCGGCGTGGACGGGCTCGGCGCGATGAAGGAGCTGCTGTCCTGGCCCGACCCGCCGGCGCTGGCCGTGCTGACGACGTTCGACCTGGACGACTACGTGGCCGCGGCGCTGGAGCTCGGCGCCCAGGGCTTCCTGCTCAAGGACGCCGAACCCGACGCCCTCGTGCGCGCCGTGCTCGACCTGGCCGCCGGGGGAGCGGTCCTCGACCCCCGGATCACCGCCCGGCTGCTGCCCAAGCTGCGCGCCACCAGGCTGCGCGGCAACCCGCAGCTCGACGGCCTGAGCGCCCGTGAGCGCCAGGTGCTCGGCCTGCTGGCGAGCGGTCAGCCGAACAGCGCCATCGCCGCCTCGCTCGGCCTGAGCGAGGCGACGGTGAAGAGCTACGTGTCCACCGTGCTGACCAAGCTCGGCGTCGAGAACCGCGTCCAAGCCGCCCTCGTCGCGCACCAGGTCGGCTCGTGGTGATCCTGCTGGAGCTCCTGGTCGTCGTCGTCCCGGCGGCGATGGTGCTGATGGCCGACTACGTGCCGTACACCTGGTCGATCCCCGCGGCGCTGGCCGCGTGCCTGCTGCTGCCCCTGCGCCGGTGGCGACCGTGGACCGCGGCCCTGGCGTGCCTGCCGGGCCTGGTCGGCGGCCTGGGCTGGCCACCCACCGTCGTCGCCATGTACCGCGTCGGCCGCAAGTCCTCCGTGCCCGCGATGATCACCTGGGTGGCGCTGGCGACCGTGTGCCCGTCCACCCTGGTCGTGGCCACCCAGCACCTCGGCCCCGGCTCCGCGCTCCTGACGTTCGCGTTCGCCCTGTTCATGGCGGGTGCACCCACCGCGCTCGGAGCCCTGATCACGACCAGGCGCCAGCTGACCGCGAGCCTGGCCGAGGCGTCCCGCGCCCGGACCGCCGAGCTGGAGGCGCGTGAAGCGGGGGCCCGTGCGTCCGAACGGGCCCGGATCGCGCGCGAGATCCACGACGCCGTGGGCCACCACGCCACCCTGATCGCCGTCGAGTCCGCCGCCCTCGCGGCCACCACCGAGGACGGCAAGACCCGGGAGACGGCCCTGCGCCTGCGAGCCCTGGCCAAGGAGGCCCTGTCCGAGATGCGCGCCGCCCTCGGCCTCCTCAACACCGAGCCGACCCCGGGCTTCGACCTGATCCCGTCCCTCGTCGACCGGGCCAGGTCGGCCGGCCTCACGGTGCGCTACGAGGACCAGAGCGGTCCACCCCCGTCCCCCGCGACGGGCCGCGCGGCCTACCGCGTGATCCAGGAAGCGCTGACCAACGTCACCAAGCACGCCCCCGGTGCCACCGTCCACGTCCGACTGTCGAAACAGGACGGCAGCCTGCGAGTGCTGATCGTGAACGACCCACCACCGCTGACCTCGTCCGACCAAGGCGGCAGCAGCGGCGGCGGTGGCCACGGCCTGCACGGCCTGACCGAGCGAGTGGCCCAAGCCGGCGGAACCCTCACCACCACCGCCCGTTCCGACGGCGGCTTCGCGGTGGACGCGAAGCTACCTTCGGGTCCGTCGAAAGTTGACGCAGATGACTCGACTTTCGGCGGTAGTGCCCGAAACGGGGCGAACGCATAGTGGTCGTGGCGTCGACCGGGGGAACGGGTGAGGCCGAGGGGACCAGGGGCCCGCCTAGTGCGGGCCCCTGCCATTCCCGCAGCTAGATCCCCCGGAGGCCCAACCGAGGGGGGGGCCGTGTCGGGGGCCCGTTGCGAGTGCGCTAAGCTATCCGCGCACCCCACAACGGGATGCGGCCGGGACGTGGCGCAGTTTGGTAGCGCACTTGACTGGGGGTCAAGGGGTCGCAGGTTCAAATCCTGTCGTCCCGACGGTCGAAGTACGGCGAAAGCCCAGGTCAGGGCCTTGGATCACTACGGTGAGACAAGGCCCTGATTCTGTTTGAGGGCACGTCGTCTCACAATTTCTCACGAACGCTCGTACTGCTTCTTTCAGCCCAGGAGTTCACCGAGCTGGTCGGCCGCCTGGCGCAGGTGCTCGACGTTCGGGTGGATGTAGACCCGCTTGGTGAAGCTGAGGTCCGCGTGGCCCGCCCAAGCGCTCACGATCACGTCGGGCACTCCAGACGTCGCCAGGTACGTCAGACACGCATGTCGAGCGTCGTAGGGCCGGACCTTCCGTACGTTGGCCTGCTCCATCAGCTTGCGGATCGCCCGCCGAAGCCGATCGGTCTTCCAGGGTTGACCCAGCTCGTCGACCAGCACGAACCCGGACCGCTCGTACAGCTCGCAGGCCCTGATCGCCTCCGTGGCCTGCCGGGCCTTGAACGCCTTGAGCGCTGCGTGCAGGGGCGTGGGCAGGGGCAGCTTGCGCTTGCCCTTCTCCGACTTCGGCCCCTTCTCCTCCACCTCGCCCTCGACCAGCGTGCGCGTCAGCTCGATCGACAGCGTCCCGGCGTCGAGGTCGACGGCGCTCCACCTGAGCCGGCAGACCTCGGCGGGCCGCATCCCGATCAGCGCCAGGAGCACGGGGGCGTGGAGCCGGTGGTCGCGGATCGTGGCGAGGAACTGTCTCACCTCCGTCTCACTCCAAGGCACGCGGAGTGCCGCCGCAGCCGCCGCCTTGCGCCGCGCTTCGCGCGGGATCTGGGTGTACTGGGCGACGTTGCGGACCACCAACCTGCGCCGCATCGCTACGTTCAACGATGACCTGAAGCGCCCCAGCGTGAGCTGCACCGACCGGACCCCGAGCCCGCTGCCGACCTTCCCACCCCGCTTGCGGCCGGAGGTGAGCATCCAGCTGACCAGCTCGTCCACGTCCTCTTCGGTGACGTCCTGAAGCCGCTTCCCGCCGAGCCGCTCGCGCACCGGCAGCAGCGCGTCGGCGTAATTCGCGGCGGTGGCCTTCTCGACGTCGACCGTCGTGGACTTCAACCAGGTGTCCAGCCAGGCCGACACGGTGGTCTTGTCGGGCCCGACGAACGTCCCTTCGTCGGTCTGGTGCTTGACCTTGGCGTACTCGGCGCGGGCTTCCTTCTTGGTGCCGTAGGTCTTGGTCAACTGCCTACGCTTGCCGGTCGCCGGGTCGCGCCCGATGTCGATCACGAACCGGTACCTCGTCGTACCGTCCTTCAACTCGATCTTCTTGATCGGGTCCCCCACGAGCTTGCAGCTCCTTCGATCAGGCCCCCTCGGATGGGCCCAAGGGGGGTAGTAGTCCCAGATCACGTGCCCTGCGCAGATAGCGGGACACCTGAGTCCGGGAACGGTTCATGGCGTGAGCCACCGCGATGCCGGGTGCCCTGTCTCCCGACGCCACGGCGTCGGAGTAGATCTGCGCTGCCACTTGCGCATCGTGGTCGGCTTGGCTGCGGAAGCGTTGCTCGGCACTGGGGACCGGCTCGACCTCACGCCGGTCCACCGGTTGCACGCCAGGCGGCAACGAGGCGAGCCAACGCTGGAGCACGGAAGCCGGCACCGTCGCCTCGGTCATCGCGGCACGCAGCAGTTGGTCGATGAGGACCTGCCTCATCACAGACGTGGTGATCGGTGCCTTCGCCTTGCCCCGCACGGTCGCCTCGATGACCAGCGGGCGGCGGTCCGCGCCCACCATCACTTCGATCTGGATCGTCACGTCGGGCTCGCTGAGCACGAAGTTCGCCTGGAAGTGCGTCGGCACGGCGGTGTCGCGGCCTGTCGACACGTACCCACCAGGTGTCAGTTCGTCGACGGACACCCATTCGATCTTGAAGTTCTTCGGTAGGCGAGGCACGGCAGAACGATACGCACCCCCTTCATGCTCCGTAGTCAGATGGTCACGACACACCACCTTACCGTGGTAGTGGTCAGGCAATGACAACAGAGCTTACCCTAGTAGGTATGAAAACCGGGGGGAAGACTCTGGCGGACCGTTCCGCCGAGCTTCAGGTATGGATTAAGACGGGCAAGGCTCGGCAGCTCCGCGTCGATGCCGGGCTCAGCCAGGCGCTGGTCGCGCAGGACTGCGAAGTCACGGCATCCACTGTGCACCGCTGGGAGATGGGGGACCGACTGCCGCGTGGCCGCAACATCACCGCTTATCACGCCTTCCTGGCTCGCTTGGTCGAGCGGGAGCGGCAAGGGGGCGAGTCCGATGGGGAGTAGGCAGGAGGCTGAACGGCGTCCGACCCTGGCGGAGATCAAGGCGACGTGGCCGCCCGCCGTGGACGTCCCGACAGCGGCAACGGCGTTCGGGATGAGCCGCAGCAAGGCTTACGAACTCGTCGCCCGCGACGAGTTCCCCGCCAAGGTGGCCAAGTACGGCGGCCGGATCATGGTGATCACGGAGTCGCTCGTGCGCGCACTGTCTGCGGGGGACTGACGCCATGGCTGAGTTCGGGGGACAAACTCCGCATGGCGCGCACGACGAACCACCGACCCGGCGCCTGCGGGTGAGGTCGGTGAACGAGGTCGACATCAGGCAGACGCGGTTCGCGTGGCGGGACTACCTACCCGTCGGCGAGGTGGCGTTGCTGGTCGGCAAACCCGGCGTTGGCAAGAGCACAGTCGTCGTAGACCTGGCGGCGAAACTGACCACGGGGCAGCTCGACGGCGACTTCAACGGCGAGCCGCAGCCCGTCCTCTACTCCATCACGGAGGACTCGGAGTCCACGCTCAAGGCTCGGCTCATCGCGGCCAAGGGAGACCCGCACCAACTGCACCTGGTCGACGTCGTCTACGGCGACTCGCCCGACGGCACACCGCTGATCGTCAACCTCGACCTGGACGCGGTGCGCGAGGTGATCGAGACGTGGAAGCCGGCCCTCTTCGTGCTGGACGCGCTTAACTCGTCCCTGTCCGGACAGCTCAACGACAACTCCATCGTGCGTCCGCAGTTGGAGAAGTTGAAGCTCCTGGCGCAGCGGACGGGCACGACCATCCTGGGCATCGGCCACTTCCGGAAGGCGACAGCCGGCGTCGATCCGGTCGATGCCATCGGCGGTGCCGGGGCCTACGAACAGGTCGTTCGGCACGCCCTGGGGTGCGCTGCGGAGGACGACGACGACAGCTACGTCCTGTCGGTCATCAAGTCGAACGTGGTGTCGGTGTCGGGCGTCCCGTCACTGTCCTACGGGACCATCTCCGCCACCGTCATGGCCGACGACGGAGGGGAGACCACGGTCGGTCGGATCGTCTGGCAGGGGCACTCGACGGCCTCGGTCGTCGACCTCCTCCAGCGCTCCGCTCACGATGACGGAGACGAGCGGGCGGACGCTGCCGCATGGCTCACCGACTACCTGACAGAGCGCGGCGGTGAGGCCCCAGTGCTCGAGTTGTTGGCCGAAGGACACCGGGCTGGCTTCTCCAAAGACGCCTTGAAGCGCGCCAAGCCCGGAGCCAAAGTCCGCTCCGAGAAGGCCGACTTCGGTGGCGGCTGGGTATGGCGGATCAACCCGAGAAGGCACGAAGGAAGCACCCAAGGGGGCGAAGGGAGCAGCACAGGCGACGCCACTCCCTTCGCTCCCTTCGTGCGCTCTTCACAGGACGAAGACGACCAATCGCCGCGGTCAGCAAGTTAGAGACCCGGATACCGGATCGCTGCCAGGGCCGCCGGCCCTGGCAGATCGGCAAGGTGTGCGGGGGCACGCCTTCGAATCAGTCTGGGGGGACTGATGAGTCAACCGAAGCCGCGGCGGCAGCGTCGCGTGCAGGGCGGTTCGCCCTACAGCATCCATGTCCGCACCACCTTCTCGACCTACACGGCATTGAAGGTACGAGCCATCGTGGCCGGCCTGTCAGTGCCGCGGTACTTGGTCGAGTCCGGGCTGGGTGACGCGGACACAGGGTGGAGCCGGGACTTGACCCCAGATGTTGGACACCAGACACACTTGGATCCTGACGATTCGGGTGGACAGGAGTCCCGTTCAGATGGTGATGAAGCATTACCCGCCGGAGTTCCGGGCCGAGGCGGTCGCGCTCTACCGGTCCCGACCCGGCGCGACGATCAAATCGGTGGCCCAGGACCTGGGCGTCAACCACGAGACGCTGCGCAACTGGATCCGCCTCGACGACGCGCAGCGCACCGGGGCACCCGCCGCCACCGCGAGCGCCTCGGCTCCGGTGTCACCGGAGGACGAGAACGCCGCGCTGCGTAGACGGGTCCGTGAGCTGGAGGAGGAACGCGACATCCTGCGCAAGGCGGCCCGGTATTTCGCAGGGGAGACGCGCTGGTGAACCGCTTCGGGTTCGTCTCCG
>NZ_JBFAAX010000090.1:0-17750 GCF_040639995.1 Actinosynnema sp. NPDC023658
GGCCGCGCGCTCCCTCACGGCCCCCCCGTCCTCCCCCCGCGGCCGGCCGACCCCCCACACCCCCCGCCCCCCCCCGACCCCCCGCACCCCCCCGACCGGCCAGCCGCCTGGTGGGTGCGGCCGCCCGGCCCCAGCGCCGGCCAGGTGCCGGCCCAGCGCCGGCCGGGTGCAGGTTCGGCCACGGCAAGCCGGCGGTCAGGGCGGCGATCCGCGGCTCGGCGGCGGTCGGGGCGGTCCGGGACGGCTTGTCCGCGGTGTCCCGGTGGAACCGGGGCCGCTCCCCACCGGCCCTCCCACAGCCGTCACGTTGATCATGTCCGTCACAGGGCGATCCTCGACGAGCGCAGCCAGCCGGTCCGGGGGAACGCGGCCAGCTCGGGCAGGACGTGCGGACCGACCGGTTCGGTGGCCACGCGCCAGGCGGTGAGCATCTGCGGCCAGGGCCGTTTCGCCTTGTCCTGGTTGTAGCGCTCGGCGTGCCACTCCTCCGGCGGTATGGCGAGGTCGGCGTCGAACAGGGCGTCAGCGACCAGCCGGTAGGCCGTGTCGGCGGAGGGGACCTGCGCCAGGCGGATCACCCCGGTCGCGGTGGCCCTGGCGACTATGCCCCGCTCGCCGCCCGGCAGGTCCTCGCACACGTAGTAGGTGAAAGCGGGTCGCAGCTCGTCGCGCGGCCAGGGGTGGGCGGTGTAGCCGGGCTGCCACAGCGCCCACGCCACCGCCCGGCTGCCGCCTTGCTGGGACCAGCCGGAGTGCAATCGGATCCAGACGTCGTTCGTCATCGTTCTCCCCTTGTCCGTTGTCGTGCGGGCCGCCGCCCCTGCGGACGACCCGCGGCCCGTCCGGGCCGGTCAGAACGGCGGTGTCGCCGTCCCTGTCGGTGCGCAGCACCAGTGCGCCGCTGCGCGTCAACGCGTCGAGCAGCACCTCGCTCGGGTGGCCGTAGCGGTTGCCCGCGCCGACGCTCACCAACGCGACCCGCGGCCGGACCTCCGCGAGGAACGCCGGTGACGAGTACCTCGACCCGTGGTGCGGCACCTTGAGCACGTCGGCCCGCAGGTCCGCGTGCCCGCCGAGCAGGTCCGCCTGCCCGGCCAACTCGATGTCGCCGGTCAGCAGCACCCGCCCGGCCGCGGTGGAGGCCCGCAGCACGAGCGACGCGTCGTTGACCGCCGTGTTCGTCCCACCCGCCGGGGCCGTGCGCGGACCCAGCACCTCCAGTTCCAGGCCCGGCCAGCTCAGCCGCTGCCCCGTGCCCAGCTCGACCACGCGGACACCGGCCGTCCGCGCCCGTTCCCGCACCTCCTCCCAAGCCCAGTCCGGTTGCCGCGACGGCCCCACCGCCACCGCGCCCACACCCCGCTCCGCCAGCACCGCGGCCAACCCGCCGACGTGGTCGGCGTGCAGGTGGCTGAGCACCACCAGCGGGATGCGCCGCACCCCCAACCGGCGCAGGCACGACAGCACCGGCACCGGGTCCGGTCCCGTGTCGACCAGCACCGCCCGGTCACGCTCGGCGGTGGCCAGGACCACCGCGTCGCCCTGGCCCACGTCGCACGCCACGACCGACCAGCCCGGCACCGGCCACCCGGGCGACAGGACGTTCAGCGGCACGACCACCACCACCGCGCCGACGACGACCGCCACGACCAGCGTCCGAAGGCGGCGGAGCCTGGTGACCGCGTAGCCGAGCACCAGCACCCCGGCCAGCAGCACCCCGCCGACCCAGCCGCCGGGCCACGCCACCGCCGCACCCGGCACGGCCGCCGCGTGCCGTCCGACGGCGATCAGCCAGCCGACCGCCGGACCGGCCACCTCGACGATCAACCGGGCCGTCGGCTCGTACACCTGCGCCAGCAGGGCGGCCAGCACACCGAGCACGGTGGCCGGTGCCACGACCGGCGCGACCAGCAGGTTCGCCAGCACCGCCACCAGGCTGACCTGGCCGGAGACGCCCGCGACCAGCGGCGCGGTCGCCAGGTTCGCGGCCACCGGCACCGCGAGCGCCTCGGCGAAGCCCACCGGCACGCCGCGTTCCCTCAGAGCGGCCGCCCACCTCGGCGCGAGCAGCACCAGCGCCGCCGTGGCCACCACCGACAGACCGAACCCGGGATCCGCGGCCAGCTCGGGGGCGTAGAGGACTAGAACCACCACCGAGGCGGCGAGCGCAGGCAACGCCGACCGCTCCCGACCCAGCACCAGCGCGAGCAACGCCACCGCGCCCATCACGGCGGCCCGCAACACGCTCGGCTCCGGCCCGGCCAGCACCACGAACCCCACCAGCACCGCCATCGCACCCGCCGCACAGCCGCGGGGACCGACCCGCAGCAGCCTCAGCAGCAACAGGACCGCGCCGCAGAGGATGGCCAGGTTCGCCCCGCTGACGGCGAGGACGTGCGCGAGCCCGGCGGTGCGGAACTCCTCGACCACCCTGGGCGGGATGCCCGAGGTGTCACCGACCACGAGCGCGGGCAGCAGCCCGGCCGGTTCGGGATCGAGCGAGGTGCTCACGCCCCGCAGTCCGGCACGCAGGTCCTCGGCCGCGCGTTGCCACACCGGCGCCTCGGTCACCTCTTGCGGAGGTCCGCGGACCCGCAGCACCGCGACCGTCAGCTCGCCACCCAGGGGAGGGGCGAGGCTGCCGCGCGCGGTGACGCGCTGGCCCGGCAGGAGGTCCTTCCACCGGGCCGCCGGTGCGAGCACGACGAGCCGACCGCCGCCGTCGAGCGTGCCGCGGACCAGCACCAGGTCCACCCCGCCCGCCCGTGAGCCGAAGCCGCTGGAGCGCAGGCCGTGCGGCCGGTTGTCGAGTTCGAACCGGACGGTCGTGAGGGCGCCGCCCTCCGCCGCCGCCCTCAGCGGGTGGTGGGCCGCCGCGTGGGCCTGGACGCCGATCCAGCACGCCGCCACAGGAGCCGCGACCGCCACCGCTACCGCCGCCGGCCGCCACCGGCGCAGTGCCAGGCCGCCGAGGACCGCGGCGGCGAACCCGACCAGCAGCGCGGCCCACCACGCCCAGAGCAGCCCCGCGAGGGCCGTGGCCCACACCGCCAGCGCGGCCGGGACCAGGTGCGCGCGCGGGTTCACGACCCCAACCACCGGGACCGGGACAGGGTGCCCAACCGGGGCCGGGCGGCTCGGGCGCTCCGGACCGCGCGGCGGAGCCGGTCGAGCAGTTGTCGGAGGCGGTGTCGGTCGCCGCGGGCGGAGTAGCGGTCCGGGCGGAGGTCAGACGTGCGCCGGACCGAGGCGGAGGGTTGCCGACGGGTGCGGTGGAGTCGTGCGCGGTCCGGACCGGGCGGGAGGTCAGCCGCAAGGCGGGTGGGGGCGATCGGGTCGTCGGCGGAACGGCGAGCGGGCTCGGCCCGGGTGAGGGCGGGGAGGAGGTGGGCGGGGATCTCGGCTCGTGGGGACGGGACGGAGGGGAGCTGGAGGCTCGGCGGAGAGGGGTGTTCCGGACGGACGCGGTCGAAGCGGCGGTGATCGTGACCGTCCGGCGTGGACGGTTCGGCGTGGCAGTGGGCCGGGGTCGGACAGGCAGCGCGTCGGTGGCGCGGCGGGGTGGGGATCCCTCCACGGGTCTCGGTGGTCTCGTGTGGACAGTCGCGGTTCGGGGGCACGGTCGGCTCCGGGTGGTGTCGGGGAATGGCGACGGGAGTGGGTCGGGAGGTGCTGTCGCGAGTGGTGCGGGGTGCTCAGAGGCGGACCAGGTCGCGGAGCTTGGCCAGCTTCGCGTCACCGATGCCCTCGATCTCGCCCAGTTGCTCCAGGGACGTGAAGGGGCCGCGCTTCTGCCGGCGGTCGACGATGCGCTGTGCCGTCACCGGGCCGACGCCGGGCAGGGTGTCGAGCTGGTCCTTGGTCGCGGTGTTCAGGCTCAGCGGTTCGGTGGCGGCGCTGGCCGCTTGCGGGGTGGGGATGCCGACGGCGATCTGCTCGCCGTCGGTGACCTTGCGGGCGAGGTTGAGGGTGGTCAGGTCGGCGCCCGGATCGGGACCACCGGCCGCTTGGAGCGCGTCCGCGACCCTGGCGCCGTTCGGGACGGTGACCAGGCCCGGTGTGGGCACGAGACCGACCACGTTGACGACCAGGTGCTCCTCGGCACGGGTGACGGCGGCGGCCTCGGCCACCGGGAGGTCCGGTGGGCTCTCGGGCACCGGCCGCTGCCACCACAGGGCCAGGGCGACGGCCAGCGCCACCCCGGCCATGACGCCCGCCAGGAGGAACCTGCGCCGGTGCGGCACGGGTGTCTCGGGCAGCCAGCGGCGCAGCAGCGGGTGGAGCGGGCGGCGGAGCGGGCCCGGGGGATCGGAGCCGCCGTCCGACGAGACGAAGACCAGCTGCTCGGCGGCCGCGGACGCGCGGTGCTTGCCGCGCTCCTGCGAGACGAGGGCCTTCAGGCGGGCGGTCGTGGTTCCCGGGTTCTTGTCGAACATGCGGTCGACGCTAGGCCGAGTGGAGCAGCGGGTGGTGAACGTGTTCGGGATCTGTGGACAACTGCCCGAACGATGGATAAAGCGGGCTAGGACACGCCCCCTGGCAGCACGACCACGCCCAGCACACCGGGACCGGTGTGGGCGCCGATCACGGCTCCGACCTCGGAGATCAGGCAGCCGGTCGAGCCGGGGACGCGCTCGTCCAGCAACGTCGCCAGCTCTGCCGCGCGCTCCGGCGCGGCCAGGTGGTGGACGGCCAGGCCCACCGGTCCGGAACCCGCCGCCGACGCGGCCAGGTCGACCAGGCGGGCGATGGCCCGGCTCAACGTGCGCACCTTCTCCAACGGCACGATCCGACCGTCGTCGACGTGGAGCAACGGCTTGACCGCCAGCGCGGTGCCCACCAGCGCGGCGGCGGCGCCGATGCGCCCACCACGCCGCAGGTGGTCGAGCGTCTCCACGCAGAAGAACATCTTGGTGCGCGACGCGGCGGCCACGGCGGCCTCCTCCGCGCACGCGGCGTCCCCACCGGCGGCGCACGCGGCCAGCGCGGCGAACCCCAGCCCCATGCCCGTGGCCCGCGAGTCGACCACCCTGATCCTGGTCGGGTCGACCTCCTCGGCGGCCAGCCGCGCGGCCTCCCACGTGCCGGAGAGGTCACGGGACAGGTGCACGGACACGATCCCCTCCGCGCCCTCGGCCAGCACGGACCGGTACACCTCGGCCAGCTCGCCCGGCGTCGGCCGGGACGTCGTCACCCGGCGGTGCTCCCCCAGCGCCGAGGCCAGCTCGGCCGGCCCGAAGTCCACCCCGTCCAACCTGCTGCGACCGTCCACGGCCACGTGCAGCGGCACGACCCGGATGCCGTTCCGCTCGGCGAACCCCTCGGGCAGGTACGCCGTGGAGTCGGTGACGATCGTGGTGGACACGAGTGCCGACACTACGGCTCCGCCACACCCGGGTGGCCGACCGCCACGGACCTGATCAGCTCGGCCATGGCACGTCCGACCAGCTCGTGCCCCTCCCAGCCCCAGTGCATCCCGTCCGGGTTGCCGCGGCGCGACCGGATGTGCGCGGTCACCAGCGGGGGCAGGTCCAGCAGCGGCACGCCCGCGCCGTCCGCCCACTCGCGCATCGCGCGCTCCCCCGCCGCGCGTCCGCTGTGCACACCGCCGTAAGCCTGGGAGCAGTGCACCGAGGGTGTCATCCCGACCACCTTGACGTGCGGCGCGAGGGCCCGGACGGCACACACCGAGTCGTTCAGGTACCGCACGGTGAGGTGCGGTGGCAGCGCCACGGGGTGCCCGCAGAACGCCTGCGACAGCACCGGCTGGAGGGTCAGGTACCCGGCCCGCGCACGCCGCCTCAGCCCGTCCGGCCGCAGGTAGCGCAGCCCTTGCCGCAGGTAGGTCGGCAACGGCGACGGCAACGTGTCCATGTGCCCCACCGCCAGCACCACGACGTCCGTGCGCGGCAGCAACGACCAGACCCGGGGGTCTCCGGTCAGCGACCACCAGGCGTCCCGGGCGGTCCAGCCGAACCCCGCCGCCAACTCCGCGTGCCCGTCCAGCGCCGATGCGGTGACGTTCGGCCACAACCGGGGGTGATCGGCGGGCAACGGCCCCTGCGGACCGTGGAACGACAGCGAATCGCCGAGGACGAGCAGTCTCACCGGGTGGTTCCGGCGTTGTACGACGACAGCCGCCACCGGCCGTCACCGTGCGGGCGGCGGGTGAACACCGTCCAGTGGCAGTTGCCGATGCCGCCGAGCAGCGCCCAGCGGTCGACCGGCAGCTCCAGCAAACGCCCGGTCAACGCGCTGATCAGGCCGCCGTGCGCGCACAGCATCACCGTCCCGGTGAACTCCGCGTCCACGTCGGACACCACGGCGAGCGCGCGCTCCGCGACCTCCACCCGCGTCTCGCCGTCCGGTGGGGCCAGGGTGCCGTCGACGCGCCAGAGGTCCAGCGCGCCCGGCCACTCCACCTCGATCTCGGTCGCGGTCAGCCCCTGCCACTTGCCCAGGTGCGTCTCCCGCAGCCGTTCGTCGATGCGCAGGTCGACCCCGGTCGCGTCGGTGAACACGGTCGCGGTGTCCCGGGCGCGGTGCAGGTCGGAGGCGACCACCAGCTCGGGTGCGAACCCGGCGAGCACCGGCACCGCGAACCGCGCCTGGTTCCACCCGGTCTCGGTCAGCGACGAGTCCAGGTGGCCCTGCATACGGCCGGTCGCGTTGTAGTCGGTCTCACCGTGCCGCCACAGCACGAGCCGGTTCAGGGTCATGCCTCCGCGACCTCGTCGGACGGTGGCCCGGCGTCGAACTCGATCTGCGGGCAGTCCTTCCACAGCCGCTCCAGGCCGTAGAAGGTGCGCTCCTCGACGTGCTGGACGTGCACGACCACGTCCACGAAGTCGAGCAGGACCCAACGACCCTCGCGCGCGCCCTCACGGCGGACCGGCTTGCGACCGGCCTCCCGCAACTTCTCCTCGACGTTGTCCACGATCGCGCCGACCTGCCGCTCGTTCGGAGCGGAGGCGATCACGAAGCAGTCCGTGATCACCAGTTGGTCGGACACGTCGAGCACGATCACGTCGTGCGCCTTCTTGTCGGCTGCCGCGCTCGCGGCGACCAGCGCCAACCGTCGTGCCTCGTCGGTGGCTGCCACGTCACTCCTCATCACACCGGCGGACGCCGTTACGCCCGCACGAGTCAATGAGGGTACCGGCGTCCCGGCTCAGTCCGGCATCGAGTAAAGCCCGCGCTTGGAGATGTACTGAACGACACCATCCGGCACGAGGTACCAGACGGGCAGTCCGGAGGCCGTCCGGGCGCGCACGGCGGTCGAGGAGATGGCCATCGCGGGCACCTCCACCAGCGACACCGCCCCGGGCGGCAGGTGCGTGTCGACCAGCTCGTAACCCGGTCGGGTGACCCCGATGAAGTGGGCGAGGCTGAACACGTCGTCCGCCCGCCGCCACGACAGGATCTGCTCCAGCGCGTCCGCGCCGGTGATGAAGAACAGGTCCGCGTCCGGGTGGGCCTCCCGCAGGTCGGTGAGGGTGTCCACCGTGTACGTCGGCCCGGGTCGGTCGATGTCCACCCGGCTGACCGAGAACCGCGGGTTGGACGCGGTGGCGATGACCGTCATCAGGTACCGGTCCTCGGCGGCGCTGACCTCGCGCTCGCCCTTCTGCCAGGGCTGGCCCGTGGGCACGAAGACGACTTCGTCGAGGTCGAAGCGGGCCTGGACCTCGCTGGCCGCGACCAGGTGGCCGTGGTGCACCGGGTCGAAGGTGCCGCCCATGACGCCGATCCGCCGCTTCGACATGGGAGGTGAGCCTAGTTCGGGCCGTGCGCGGGCGGCCCGTCGCTCCCCGAAAGACCGCCCGCGCACTCCGACCCCCGGTCGCGGCCCAAGGGGAGCGGGTCGCCTCCGCGGATCACGCGGCCCACCCCGAATTGGAGCCGCGTGACAGAGGAACGCGCACGTCACGCGGCTATGACGCGATCGGGTGGAATTTTTTTCTACGACTGCGGCGCGAGCACGGACCCGTCGGCCGAACGCACCAGGATCGCCTCCATCGGGCACGACTCCGCGGCGTCGATCACCGCGTCGTCCGGGTCGACGGAGCCGTTGACCGGCGTGGCCGTGTTCCCGTCCAGCCGGAAGTGGTCCGGCGCGATCGACGTGCACATGCCGGTCCCGAGGCACGAGCCCCGGTCGACCTCGATCGTCCACTCGCTCATCGGTCTACCACCTCACCAGTAGGCGTTCGGGGCCTCGCACCAGTCTGCCCTTCTTGAACACCGCGTCTTCGGCCAACTCCAGGTGCGGGAACCTATTGAGCAAGGTCGAAATGGCCACCTGCAACTCCATCCTTGCCAAGGGTGCTCCGATGCAGTGGTGCACGCCGTGCCCGAACGCGAGGTGCGGGTTGTGCCCGCGGTGGAAGTCCAGCTCGTGCGGGTCGGGGAACACGGCCGGGTCGCGGTTGGCCACCAGCCCGTCCACGAACACCGCCTCGCCCGCCCGGACCGTCACGCCGGACAGCTCGACGTCGGCGGTGGCGATGCGGGGGAAGCCCGGCGCACCGGACAGCTTGGTGATCCGCAGCAGCTCCTCCACGGCGGCGGGCAGCAGCGACGGGTCGGCGCGCAGCTCGGCCAGCCGGTCGGGGTGGGTGAGCAGCTGGTGGACGAAGTTGCCGATCTCGCTGCCGGTCGTCTCGTGCCCGGCGATGAGCAGCGTGACGCCGAACGACACCAGCTCCTCCTCGGTGAGCCGGTCGTCGTTGTCGTGCGCGTGGACCAGCACGGTGAGCATGTCGTCCGCGGGGTTCCTGCGCTTGTCCTCGACCAGGTCGCGGATGTACGCGCGCAGCGACGCCCCGGCCGCCTCGATCTCGGGCACGGTGAACGCGGTGATGGCGACCGCCGCGTCCGACCACTCGCGGAACCGGGCCCGGTCCGGCGCGGGCACGCCCAGCATCTCGCTGATGAGCGTGATGGCCACCGGCATCGCCAGGGCGTCCACCAGGTCGGCGGGCGGGCCCTGGTCCTCCACGGCGTCCAGCAGGTCGTCCACGATCTCCTGGGCGCGCTCGCGCAGCTGCTCGGTGCGGCGGGCGGTGAACGCCTTGGCCAGGATCCGGCGCAGCCGCGTGTGCTCCGGCGGGTCCATGCTCAGGATCGTGCTGATGCCCGGCACCTCGGGCATGGTCCGCGGCGGGTCGTAGTCGGCGTCCATGACCGGCGCACGGCTGAACCTCGGGTCCGCGAGCACGACCTTGGCGTCGGCGTACCGGGTGACCAGCCAGGCCTCGCGGCCGTACGGCAGGCGCACCCGGGCCACCGGCTCGTCCCGCTGGAGCTCCAGGTAGGTCTCGTGCACCACCAGGTCGTCCGGTTCGGGGAACGGGTAGGGCCTGGCCTCCATCGGGAACCCCCGCGGCAAGTGATCACTTGCCCCCGACAGTAGGCAGGCCGCCACGCACGCGGGGAGGGCTCCGCGAGCGCCACTACGGCTTTCACCGGCGGCGCTGCGGAGCCACCCGCTAGGCCTGCGGCGCGAGCACCGTGCCGTCGGCCGAACGCACCAGGATCGCCTCCATCGGGCACGACTCGGCGGCGTCGATCACCGCGTCGTCCGGGTCGATGTCCGACCGCACCGGCGTGGCCGTGCCGCCGTCCAGCCGGAAGTGCTCCGGCGCGATCGACGTGCACATCCCGGTGCCGAGGCACGAGCCCCGGTCGACCTCGACCTTCCACTCGGCCATCGGGCTACCACCTCACCGGCAGGGACTGCGGCCCGCGGATGAGCCGGCCCTTCTTGAACCGGACCTCGCCCGCCTGCTCCAACCCCGGGAACCGCTTGATCAGCGTGCCGATGGCGACCTGCAGCTCCATCCGGGCCAGCGGTGCGCCGATGCAGTGGTGCACGCCGTGGCCGAACATGATGTGCGGGTTGTGCTCGCGGTGGAAGTCGAGCTCGTGCGGGTTCTCGAACACCGACGGGTCGCGGTTGGCCGTGACGTTGTTGACGAACACCGCCTCGCCCGGCTTGATCGTCACGCCGGACAGCACGACCTCCTCGACCGCGATCCGGGGGAAGCCCGCGGAGCCGCCCAGCGCGGTGAAGCGCAGCAACTCCTCGATCGCGGCCGGCACCAGCGACGGGTCGGCCCGCAGCTCACCGAGCCGGTCGGGCATGCGCAGCAGCTGGAAGACGAAGTTGCCGATCTGGTTCGCGGTGGTCTCGTGCCCCGCGACCAGCAGCGTCACGCCGAACGAGACCAGCTCCTCCTCCGAGAGCCGGTCGTCGTTGTCCCGTGCCGCGACCAGCACGGACAGCATGTCGTCGGTGGGCTCGGCGCGCTTGCGGGCGACCAGCCCGCTGATGTAGCCGCGCAGCGACTGCTGGGCCGCCATGATCTCGTCGTGGGTGAACGCGGTGATCGCCACCGCGGCCTCCGACCAGGCCCGGAAGTCGCCCCGGTCCTCGAACGGCACGCCCAGCATGTCGCAGATGATCGTGATGGGCAGCGGCATGGCCAGCGACTCGACGAGGTCCGCGGGCGGGCCCTGCGCCTCCATCTTGTCCAGCAGGCCGTCCACGATCTCCTGGGCCCGTTCGCGCAGCTGCTCGGTGCGCCGCGCGGTGAACGCCTTCGCGACCAGCTTGCGCAGCCGCGTGTGGTCCGGCGGGTCCATGCTCAGGATGTTCGTCTCGGTCGGCATGGTCGGCAGCGTGCGCGGCACGTCCGCGCCCGGCTCCATCACCGCCGCACGGCTGAACCTCGGGTCCGCGAGCACGGTCTTGACGTCCTCGTAGCGGGTGGCCAGCCACCCCTCGCCGCCGTACGGCAGCCGCACCCTCGCCACCGGCTCGTCCCGCTGCAGCTCGAAGTACGTCGGGTTGATCTCGAGGTCGTCCAGCTCGGTGAACGGATAGGACCTGGTCTCCATCTGCACCCCCATGTAAGCATTCGCTTACATCCGACAGTAGGCAGATCGCTACGGACCGTCAACCGGGTTCGGTGTGCTCCAACAACGCCGCCGCGGCCCGCGTCACGAGGGACGCCACGGCGGCGGGGTCGGCGTCCGCGAGGGGCTGTTTGCCGAACACCGTGCGCAGCACGCCGATGCCCACCACCCACGCCAGGACGAGGTCCGCGCGCAGCTGCGCGTCCTCCGCGTCGGTCAGGGTGGACAGGGCGCGCGCGTACTCCTCCCCCAGTTGCCGCCGCACGACGTCCGCCGCGGAGTCGTGGTGGGACGACCGCAGCACCGCGTACAGCGGGTGGTCCTCGCGCCTCGGCTTCTCCTCCATCATCCGCAGCAGCACGTTGCGCAGCAGGTGCTCGGCGGGCGAGTCCTCCAGCAGCTCACGGCTCTGCGTGGCGAGCACGGTGGCGAACAAGGCGTCCTTGCTGCCGTAGTAGCGGAACAGCAGGGCCTGGTTCACCCCCGCCAGGCTCGCGATGTCGCGGACCGTGGTGCGGTCGAACCCGCGCTCGCCGAACAGCTTCGTGGCGGCGTCCAGCAACGCCGCCCTGGTCGCGGCGGCGTCCCGGGGCCTGCTCACGAGGTGGACCGGACGTGCCCCTCGCCCCAGACCACCCACTTGGACGAGGTCAGCTCGGTCAACCCCATCGGACCGCGGGCGTGCAGCTTCTGCGTGGAGATGCCGATCTCCGCGCCCATGCCGAACTCGCCGCCGTCGGTGAACGCGGTGGACGCGTTGACCATGACCGCCGCCGCGTCGACCCGCGCGGTGAACCGGCGGGCCGCGTTGAAGTCGCTGGTCACGATGGCCTCGGTGTGGCCGGAGCCGTGCTCTGCGATGTGCGCGATGGCCTCGTCGATCGAGCCGACCACGCGGGCGGCGATGTCCAGGGACAGGTACTCGGTGTCCCAGTCCTCGTCGGTCGCCGGGTGCACCCTGGGGTCGCGCGCGAACCGCTCGTCGCCGTGGACGGTGACGTTCTCCGCGTTCAGGGCGTCGGTGATGCGGGGCACGAACTCGTCCGCGACGGCGGCGTGCACCAGCAGCGACTCGGCCGCGTTGCACACGCTCGTGCGGCGGGTCTTGGAGTTGAGCACGATGCGCTGCGCCATGTCGAGGTCGGCGCTCGCGTCCACGTACACGTGCACGTTGCCCACGCCGGTCTCGATGGTGGGCACGGTGGCCTGCTGCACGACGGCGTTGATCAGACCGGCGCCGCCGCGCGGGATCACCAGGTCGACCAAGCCGCGCGCGGTGATCAGGTGGGTGACCGAGGCGCGGTCGTGGCACGGCAGCAGCTGCACGGCGTCGGCGGGCAGGCCGGCGGTCTCCAGCGCGTCCCGCAGGATCGCGACCAGCGCGGTGTTGGAGTGCTCGGCGGTGGACGAGCCGCGCAGCAGGGCCGCGTTGCCGGACTTCAGCGCCAGGCCGGCCGCGTCCACGGTGACGTTCGGGCGCGCTTCGTAGACCATGCCGACGACGCCCATCGGGACGCGGACCTGCTTGAGCTCCAGACCGTTCGGCAGGATCGAACCGCGCAGCACCTCACCGATCGGGTCCGCGAGGCCCGCCACCGTCTCCAGGCCCTGGGCCACGCCCTCGACGCGCGCCTCGGTCAGCGTGAGGCGGTCCAGCAGGCCCTGGGTGAGGCCGGCGGCCCGACCCGCTTCGAGGTCCTTGGCGTTGGCCTCCAGCACCTCGCCCGCGCGGGTGCGCAGCGCGGCGGCCATCTCGTGCAGTGCGGCGTCCTTGCCCTCACGGGTGGCGAGGACGAGCTCGTTGGCGGCGACTCGGGCCCGCCGGGCCGCGGCGTGCACCTGTTCGCGCAGGTCATCAGTCACGTCGTCAAGCCTACGGTCACCCGGACGTGGCTGTCGTCGAGGTTCCCGAGGATCGGACGGCCGACCCGCACTCGTCCTCGATCGGGTGAAGCTCGGGCACGGACCCTCGCACAGGTGTCCGTCCTGTCGGGGGCGTCTGCCATGGTGTGGCGCATGGACGAAAGCGCACTCCGCGAACTGGCCGAAGAGCGGCTGAGGGCATTGGCGGGCCCTCAGGCTGTGCTGCGGGACGACCAGTGGACGGCGATCCACGCGCTGGTGTCCGAACGGCGGCGCGCGCTGGTGGTGCAGCGCACGGGGTGGGGCAAGTCCGCCGTGTACTTCATCGCCACGGCGTTGCTGCGGTCCCTGGGCGAGGGGCCGACGGTGATCGTGTCGCCGTTGCTGGCGCTGATGCGCAACCAGGTCGACGCGGCCGCGCGGGCGGGCGTGCACGCGGCGACGATCAACTCGGCCAACACCGACCAGTGGCAGGACGTGCAGGACCGGGTGGCGTCCGGCGAGGTCGACGTGCTGCTGGTGTCGCCGGAGCGGCTGAACAACCCCGACTTCCGGGACACGGTGCTGCCGTCGCTGACCGCGTCGGCGGGGCTGCTGGTGGTCGACGAGGCGCACTGCATCTCCGACTGGGGCCACGACTTCCGGCCGGACTACCGGCGGCTGCGGACGTTGCTGACCGAGCTGCCCGCCGGCGTGCCGGTGCTCGCCACCACGGCCACGGCCAACGACCGGGTGGTGCGGGACGTGGCCGAGCAGCTCGGGCTCGGCTCGGGCACGGACGCGCTGGTGCTGCGCGGGCCGCTGGACCGGGAGAGCCTGCGGCTGTCCGCGGTGCGGCTGCCGACCGCCGAGGCGAGGCTGGGGTGGCTGGCCGAACGGCTGGAGCAGCTGCCCGGCTCGGGGATCATCTACACGCTGACGGTGGCCTCGGCCGACGACGTGGCGGCGTTCCTGCGGGAACGCGGCTACCAGGTGGCGGCGTACTCGGGCCGCACCGACCCGGCCGAGCGCCAACGGGCCGAGGAGGACCTGCTGGCCAACCGGGTCAAGGCGCTGGTGGCCACGTCGGCGCTGGGCATGGGGTTCGACAAGCCCGACCTCGGGTTCGTCGTGCACCTGGGCGCACCGCCGTCGCCCATCGCGTACTACCAGCAGATCGGCCGCGCGGGCCGCGGGGTGGAGCGGGCCGAGGTGCTGTTGCTGCCCGGCCCGGAGGACAAGGAGATCTGGGCGTACTTCGCGTCGCTCGCGTTCCCGCCGGAGCGGGTCGTGCGGCAGGTGCTGGAGGCGTTGCCGGCGGACCGGGCGATGTCGACGGCGGCGTTGGAGCCGGTGGTGGAGCTGTCGCGCACCCGGCTGGAAGTGGTGCTGAAGGTGCTCGACGTGGACGGCGCGGTGAAGCGGGTGCGCGGCGGGTGGGTGTCGACGGGGCAGCCGTGGTCCTACGACGCCGAGCGGTACGAGCGGATCGAGGCGGCGCGGCGGGTGGAGCGTCAGGCGGTGCTGGACTACCTGGCGACCGACGGCTGTCGCATGGAGTTCCTGTTGCGGCAGTTGGACGACCCGCACGCGGCGCCGTGCGGGCGGTGCGACAACTGCACGGGGCAGCGGCCGTCGGCGGAGGTGTCGGACGCGGCGGCGTCGGCGGCGCGGGAGCGGCTGCTGCGGCCCGGGGTCGAGGTGGAGCCGCGCAAGATGTGGCCGACCGGGATGGCGGCGGTCGGGGTGTCGCTGTCCGGCAAGATCCCACCGGCCGAGCTCGCGACGACCGGGCGGGCGTTGGGGCGGTTGACCGACATCGGCTGGGGCAACCGGTTGCGGTCGTTGTTCGGAGCGGAGGACCAGGAGATCCCCGAGGACGTGTTCGCCGCGTGCGTGAAGGGGTTGGCCGCGGGGGGTTGGGCGGAGCGGCCGGTGGGCGTGGTGACGGTCGGGTCGCGGACCAGGCCCGCGTTGGTGGGCAGCTTCGGGCGGCGGATCGCGGAGGTGGGGCGGCTGCCGCTGCTCGGGCAGGTGTGGTTGGGCGAGGCGGTGCGCCGGGCCAACAGCGCGCAGCGGTTGGCGGGGCTCGTGCGGGAGGCCGACGTGCCGGACCTGTCCGGTGTGGACGGTCCGGTGCTGTTGGTGGACGACCAGGTCGACACCGGGTGGACGGTGACGGTCGCCGCGCGGCTGCTGCGCCGGGCAGGGGCTTCGGCGGTCCTGCCGTTCGCGTTGGCGGTGACGGCGTGACGGCGACGGTGTGGAGGTGACGGCGGCGTGGGAGGCCGCGTGGGGGTGAGGCCGGTGGCGGCGAGATGCGGCGGCGTAAGGACGATTGCGGCGTGGTGATCATGGCGGCGGGGTCAGTAAGGACAGTGGTGGCAGCCAGGACGGCGGCGTCTGCGGCGGGGTGAGGACGGCGGTGGCGGTGGCGGCGGGGTTGACTTGAGGGCGGTGGTGGCGGTGGCTTGAGGGCGGTAATGATCGGGGCGGTGGCGGTGGCGTCGATGGTGGCGGCGGTGGTGTGAGCGGTGGGCGGGGTTGGCTGGTGGGGTGGCGTGATGGGTGGGAGGAGGTGAGGGTGTCGGGGTGAGGTTGACGACGGAACGGTTGGTGCTGCGGCCTTTAACGGCGGCCGACGCGCCCGCGTTCGCCGCCTACCGGTCGGATCCGGAGGTGGCGAGGTACCAGGGGTGGGAGGCACCGTTCTCCTTGGCGCAGGCCGAGGAGTTCGTGCGGGACGTCGGCGCGGCCGACCCGACTGCACCCGGCTGGTACCAGTTCGCGATCGAGGTGGGCGGGGTGCTCGTCGGTGACGTCGGGGTGGGGCTGCACGAGAACGGGATGCAGGCCGACATCGGCTACACGGTGGCGACGGCGCACCAGGGGCACGGGTACGCGACGGAAGCCGTGCGGCGGGTGTTGGCGTACCTGTTCGAGGTGCGCGGGTTGCACCGGGTGTCCGCCGAGTGCGACGCCCGCAACGTGCGCTCCGTGCGGCTGCTGACACGGCTCGGCTTCCGCCAGGAGGGCCACCGGGTGCAGCACACCTGGATCAAGGGTGAGTGGACGGACGACCTGCTGTTCGGGCTGTTGGCCGCGCAGTGGAGGGCGACCGCCGACTGACGTTCGCCGGTGATGGCCGCGGTATCGCCGTGCAGGGCCGCCATGGCGGGCACGCGCCTCGTAGTGGATCGGTGAGGGATCTACCGACTTCGGCCGCTTTGTGGTTGTGTCCAACCATGGCTGCCCTGGACACGGAGACCCGGCACCGCCTGCCCGTCCGCAAGCTCGTCGCGGCGAGCATCGGCAACGCCATCGAGTGGTACGACTGGACCATCTACGCGACGTTCTCCCTCTACTTCGCCACCCAGATCTTCCCCAAGGACAACCCGCAGCTCGCGTTGATCAACACGCTCGCGGCGTACGCGATCGCGTTCTTCTTCCGCCCGTTGGGCGGATACCTGCTCGGGCGGTTCGCTGACCTGCGCGGACGGCGGACGGCGATGTTGTTGACCATCGTCCTGATGGCGGGTGGTTCGGTGGCGATCGGTGTGCTGCCGACCTACGCGCAGGTCGGGTGGCTGGCACCGGTCCTGCTGCTGCTCGCCCGCGTCGCCCAAGGCCTGTCGTTGGGCGGTGAGGTCTCCAACGCCTCCGCGTACCTGGCGGAGATCGCGCCGCCACACCGGCGTGGGCGGTACTCGGCGTTCTTCTACATCTCCACCGGCGCGGCGGTGCTCGTCGCGTCGCTGCTCGGGTTCACGCTCGCCCGCACGCTCGACCCGGCCCAGCTGGCCTCCTACGGCTGGCGCATCCCGTTCCTGGTGGGCGGTGTGCTCGGCCTGGTGGGCCTGTGGATGCGCCGCAGCCTGGAGGAGACCGAGCAGTTCGAGCACAACAAGGCCAAGGCGCAGCAGCTCAAGCACCCGCTGGCGACGACCCTGCGCGAGCACCCCAAGGCGGTCGGGCGGCTCGTCGGCTTCACCATGCTGTCGACGCTGTGCTACTACACGTTCTTCAGCGCGCTGACCCCGTTCGCGGTGTCCAAGCGCGGTGCGGACGCGGTCGACGTGTTCCTCGCCCTGTCGATCGCGACGGCCCTGTTCATCGCCCTCCAGTACCCGATGGGCGCGGTGGCGGACCGGTTCGGCCGCAAGCCGCAGCTGCTGGTGTGGTCGGGTGCGACGGCGGTGCTGGTGGTGCCGCTGTCCACGCTGATCGGACCGGGCGTGGGCAACCTGCTCGTGGTGTTCTGCGTCGGCCTCGGCCTGTACACCGCCATGACGTCGATCGCGCCGGCCGTGATGAGCGAGCTGTTCCCGACCGAGCTGCGGGCCCTGGGCATCGGCTCCTGGTACAACCTGACCGTGGCGCTGTTCGGCGGCACCGCGCCGCTGGTCATCCAGGCGTTGCCGGGCAGCACGTTCTTCTTCTACGTCGCGGGCGGGGCCGCCATCGCGTTCCTGGTGATCCTCACGATGCCCGAGACGAAGGGCGCGACCCTGCGGTGACGCCGCCTCACGGGCGGCCAGCGCCCGAGAGCGGGCTCAGGGCCGGGCAGCGCCCGAGAGCGGTATCGAGGACTACGGCCGCAACGGCACCAGGTCGTCGGCGTGCACGACCTCGCGGCGCTGCTCGGCGGGCAGGTCGCCGCTCTTGCGGCCGATCAGCGCGGGCAGCTCGGTGGCGTCGAACCCGACCACGCCGCGGGCCACCACGTGCCCGGACTCGTCGACCAGCTCCACCACGTCACCGGCCTCGAACGCGCCCTCCACGCCGGTGATGCCCGCCGCCAGCAACGAACGCCTGCGACCCACGACGGCGGCGACCGCGCCGTCGTCCAGCACCAGCCTGCCGGTCGCGTCGGCCGCGTGCCCGAGCCAGAAGCGGCGCGCGGACAGCCTCGGACCGGTCGCCGCGAACGCCGTGCCGACGTCCGCCGCGCTCAACGCCCGTGCCGCGTCCGCCGCGCCCGCCAGCAG
>NZ_JBFAAX010000091.1:0-17725 GCF_040639995.1 Actinosynnema sp. NPDC023658
AACGACATCAGCTCCGGGTCGCCGCCGGCGCGCACCGGCCGGGTCAGGTGGTGCACCTCCGGGTACGCGGCGGGCGCCTGCTCCTGGTTCTCCACCAGGAACCGGTTCACCAGACCGCGCGCCGGACGCCCGCTGAACGCCCTGGTCAGCGCGGTGCGCCGGGTGCCCTCAGCGAGGGCCTGGCGGTGCGCGGCGGACGTGCCCGCCTCCGGCGTGGCCAGGAACGCCGTGCCCAGCTGCGCCGCCACCGCGCCCGCGGTGATGACGGCGGCGACGTCCGCGCCGTGCACCAGGCCGCCGGTCGCGATCAGCGGCAGGTCCACCTTCGCGCGGACCAGCCGCAACGCGGCCAGCACGCCGAACAGCTCGCCACCGCCCGGTGAGACGCCGTCGTCGGAGAACGTGCCGCGGTGCCCGCCCGCGTCGCTGCCCTGCACGCACAGCGCGTCCGCGCCGACCTGGGCCGCCTGCGCGGCCTCCTGCGGAGTGGTGACGGTGACGACGACCGTGGCGCCCGCGGCGTGCAGCCGGTGCACGTCCTCGGGGTTGGGCAGGCCGAACGTGAACGAGACGACCGGGACGCGCATCGCCATCACGAGTTCCAGCTTGGCCGCGTAGGAGTCGTCGTCCCAGCGCGGTTCGCCCGGCTCGGTCGACGACTGCGCCCTGACCCGGTCGCGGTAGCCGGACAGGTCGGTGGTGGACCGGGGACCGGGCACGAACAGGTTGACCCCGAACGGCCGGTCGGTCAGCGCGGTGGTGGCGGCGACCTGGCCGGCGACCGCCTCGACGGACAGGTAGCCGGCGGCCAGGAACCCCAGGCCGCCGGCGCGGCCCAACTCGGGCACCAGTTACGGTGTGGACGCCCCACCGGCCATCGGTGCGGCGATGACGGGCACTTCGAGTCGGTCCAGCATGCCGCCGACCCTAACCCCCGCCACCGGGAAACGGAGGAACGCTCGGCCGCGGCCGTGCCGTCCCTCCCGCGGCGCGGCGGGAGGGACGGCACCCGCGCACTACGGCAGCGCGTCCAGGTGCGGCGCCACCGTGTTGGCGAACTGCCAGTTGTTGACGGCGTCCCAGTTGATCGACCACGTCATCGCGCCGCGGATGCCGGGCCAGGTCTGCGAGGGCTTGAACGAACCGCAGTTCGTGCCCTTGGCCAGGCAGTCCAGCGCCGCGTTGACGTTGGCCGGCGACTGGTAGCCGCCACCTGCGCCGGACGGCGAGGCGGGCAGGCCGAGGCCCACCTGGTCGGGGCGCAGGCCGTTCTGCAGCTGGATGCAGGCCAGCGCGACCAGGAAGTCGACCGTGCCCTGCGAGTAGACCTTCTGGTCGCAGCCGAGCATCGAGCCGGAGTTGTAGTACTGCATGTTGACCACGGTGAGGATGTCCTTCACCGCCAGCGCCAGCTTGAAGTACTCCTGGCCGGTCGACTGCATGTCGATGGTCTGCGGCGCCATCGTGATGATCCGGCCGCCGCCCGCGTTGATGGCCCGCAACGCCTGCGCCATGTAGGTCGAGTTGACGCCGTTCTCCAGGTCGATGTCCACGCCGTCGAACCCGTAGCCGGCGATCAGCGCCTTGACGCTGTCGGCGAAGTTCGTCGCGGCGGTGGAGTTGCCGACGCTGATGGTGCCCTTCTCGCCGCCGACCGACAGGACGACCTTCTGCCCGCGGGCCTGGAGGGTGCGCACGTCGGCCTTGAACTGGGCGTCGGTGTAGCCGCCGAGCTTGCTCGACAACGTCGGGTCGAGGGTGAACGTGACCGCGCCGGGGGTGGCGGTGGCGTCCGCGAACGAGACGGCCACGATGTCGTACGTCGTCGGCACGTCGGAGAGCTTGAGCACCCGCGAACCGTTGTCGAAGTTGTGCCAGTACCCGGTGAGCACGTGCTTGGGCAACGTCGGGTTCGGGTTGCCGGTCGTCGTGGTCGTGGTCGTCGTGGTGGTGGACGTGGTGGTCGTCGTCTTCGTGGTCGTGCTGGTCGTGGTGCTGGTCGTGGTGCTCGTCGGCGGGGTGCCCGGACCGTCCAGGCTCACGTCGTCGGCGTAGAAGGTCGGCTGGCCGTACCAGCCGTGCACGTAGACGGTGACGCTCGTGCTCGCGCCGCTGGTGAAGTCGAGCGAGAGCTGCCCGAAGCCCGCCGAGCCCGGCGTCCAGGTGCTCTTCTCGCCGCTGCTGGTGCCGGTCACGCCGAGGTACACGTAGCTGCCCTGCACCCAGGCGGACAGCTTGTAGGCGGTGTTGGCCTGCACGGTGACCGTCTGCGAGCAGCGCGCGTTGTCCGAGCCCGCCGGGGTGCCCGCCATGGCGGACGTGCCGCTGCGCTTGGTCGTGGTCACCGCCGTCGCCGCGGCGCTGCACGTCCACCCGCCGGTGCCGCCCTCGAAACCGGGGTTGGCGACCAGGTTGGCGGCCGACGCGCTGCCCGCGACCACCAGGGTCAGGCCCGCGATGGCCAGCACACCCGCCAGCACCGCGCCCAGTGCGCGTCTCGTCCTCGAAGCCACGTCCACCTCCACGTTCTCGTCGGCGGCCAAAGCCCAGCACAGGTGACGTGGGCCACTCGAAAAATGGACTAGACCACTAGGCCTTGTCAAGGGTGTGACCATGAGCGGGTGACGTTCACCGTTGATGACGCGGTCCGGCTCGCGCGCGCGGCCCACGAGGGGCAGGTCGACAAGTCCGGCCAGCCCTACATCGGCCACCCGTTGCGCGTGATGGCTCGGGTCTCCGGCGAGCACGCCCGCATGGCGGCCGTGCTGCACGACGTCCTGGAGGACACTTCCGTCACGGAGGGCGACCTGCTGGCCGCCGGGTGCCCGCCGGAGGTGGTGTCGACCGTGCTGGCGTTGAGCCACCGCGAGGGCGAGTCACAGGAGGACTACCTCGCCCGCGTGCTGACCGATCCGGTCGCGGTGGAGGTCAAGAGGGCCGACATCTCCGACAACACCTCACCGGCGCGACTGGCGCGACTGGACCCCGCGACCCGGGACCGGCTGCGCGCGAAGTACGCGCGGGCCCTGGACATCATCGGCCGGTGACCTCGTCTTCACCCGCTCGTCACGGTTGCGGCGGAGATCACGCCCGATGTGGTGTCGCAAGCCCCTGACGTGCGGCATCATAGTAGGTGAACCGATACAGAAGGACGACCGAAAGGCGATATGACCAACCCTCTGAAGACCGTTCGCACGTACTTCGCCACCCGGCGGCAGATCCGCGAGCGGGAAGCGGACCTGAACCGCGAGTTGGCCAGCTACAACACCCCGAGCGCCCGGATGGACATGGAAGCCATCCTCGCCCGGCACTCCGGCCACGAGGCGCGTGAGATCGAAGCGATCCTCCGCCGCCACGCGCTGAACGGCATGCTCCGCAACCACAGCTGAGCGGCCACACCCTCACGAGGGCCTTCAAGACAGGGGCGTCTTGAAGGCCCTTTCGTCATTCCACTCCCTCCCACAGGGCGCCGAGCAGCTCGGCGGGCACGACGCGCACCGGGAACGGCAGGGTCGCGTCGAACGGCTTCTCCTCGTGCACCTCGGCCACCTGCTGGTAGCGGCCCTCGGCGTCGAGTTCGTACACCACCATCACGGGCTCTTGCGGATCGATCACCCAGTAACTGGGGACGCCCATGCGCTCATAGGCGTTCTTCTTGATGGTCAGATCGCGGATGCCCGTACTCGGTGAGAGCACTTCCACGGCCAGCAGCGGCGCGACGGGCAACAACTTCTCCGTGAAATCGACGTTGCGACCGACGAGCACATCCGGCTGCAACTCGGTCCTCTCGGTCGGTCGCACGGCGAACGGCGCGGTCAGCACGCTCAGGTCGTCCGGGCAGTTCGCGTCCAGGAGCACGGCGATCTTCACGACGATCTTCTGATGCCGCAACCCCGGTGCCGGACTCACGAAGAGCTGCCCGTCGACGAGCTCGTAACGGCGTCCGTCATCAGGCATGTCCTCCAGGTCTTCGACCGTGTAGGAGTCGCCTTCGTGTTCGACCATGACAGTCATGGTCCCCTCCTTCCGGTTGGTGCGCCAACCATGGCAGGGGAATTCGCCAAAACAGCGATCCGCGCCGATCAGCCACCCGAAGATGTACCGATCGACGCGGACGGGACCGCTGGTCCTACTTCTTGCCCTTGTCCTTGCCCGAGTCCTCGGTGGACAGAGCGGCGACGAAGGCTTCCTGGGGGACCTCGACGCGGCCCACCATCTTCATCCGCTTCTTGCCTTCCTTCTGCTTCTCCAGCAGCTTGCGCTTGCGGGTGATGTCACCGCCGTAGCACTTCGCGAGCACGTCCTTGCGAATGGCGCGGATCGTTTCGCGGGCGATCACGCGGGCGCCCACGGCGGCCTGGATCGGCACCTCGAACTGCTGCCTCGGGATCAGCTCGCGCAGCTTGCTGGCCATCTTGGTGCCGTAGCCGTAGGCGTGGTCCTTGTGCACGATCGCGCTGAACGCGTCCACCGGCTCGCCCTGGAGCAGGATGTCGACCTTCACCAGCTCGGCGTCCTGCTCGCCCGACTCCTCGTAGTCCAACGACGCGTAACCGCGCGTGCGCGACTTCAGGGCGTCGAAGAAGTCGAAGATGATCTCACCGAGCGGCATGGTGTAGCGCAGCTCGACGCGGTCCTCGGACAGGTAGTCCATGCCGCCGAGCTGGCCGCGCTTGGACTGGCACAGCTCCATGATCGCGCCGATGTAGTCGCTGGGCGCGATGATCGTGCACTTGGTGACCGGCTCGTAGACCTCGGCGCGCTTGCCGTCGGGCCAGTCGGACGGGTTGGTCACCACGTGCTCGGTGCCGTCGTCCATGACCACGCGGTAGACCACGTTGGGCGCGGTGGAGATCAGGTCCAGGCCGAACTCTCGCTCCAGCCGGTCGCGGGTGATCTCCAGGTGCAGCAGGCCGAGGAACCCGCACCGGAAGCCGAAGCCCAGCGCGGCCGACGTCTCCGGCTCGAACGTCAGCGCGGCGTCGTTGAGCTGCAGCTTCTCCAGCGCCTCGCGCAGGATCGGGTAGTCCGAGCCGTCCACCGGGTACAGGCCGGAGTAGACCATCGGGCGGGGCTCGCGGTACCCGGCCAGCGGCTGGGTGGCGCCGTGCTTCTCGGCCGTGACGGTGTCGCCCACCTTCGACTGGCGCACGTCCTTCACGCCGGTGATGAGGTAGCCCACCTCGCCCACGCCCAGGCCGACGCTCGGCTTCGGCTCGGGCGAGATGATGCCCACTTCCAGCAGCTCGTGGGTCGCGTTGGTCGACATCATCCGGATCCGCTGGCGCGGGGTGATCTTGCCGTCGACCACGCGGATGTAGGTGACCACGCCGCGGTAGGTGTCGTACACCGAGTCGAAGATCATCGCGCGGGGCGGGGCGTCGGCGTCGCCCACCGGGGCGGGCACGCGCTTGACGACCTCGTCCAGCAGCGCGCCGACGCCGAGGCCGGTCTTGGCCGAGACGCGCAGCACCTCCTCGGGCTCGCAGCCGACGATGTGCGCGAGCTCCTTGGCGTACTTGTCCGGGTCCGCCGCGGGCAGGTCGATCTTGTTCAGCACCGGGATGATGGTGAGGTCGTTCTCCATCGCCAGGTACAGGTTGGCCAGCGTCTGGGCCTCGATGCCCTGCGCGGCGTCCACCAGCAGCACGGTGCCCTCGCACGCCTCCAGGGCCCGCGAGACCTCGTAGGTGAAGTCGACGTGACCCGGCGTGTCGATCATGTGCAGCACGTGGTCGCGGCCCTCGACCTGCCAGGGCAGCCGGACGTTCTGCGCCTTGATCGTGATGCCGCGCTCGCGCTCGATGTCCATCCGGTCGAGGTACTGCGCGCGCATCGCCCTGGCGTCGACCACGCCGGTGAGCTGCAACATCCGGTCGGCCAGGGTCGACTTGCCGTGGTCGATGTGCGCGATGATGCAGAAGTTCCGGATGAGCTCCGGAGGCGTGAACGTCTGGTCGGCGAACGTGCTCACTCAGGTTCCTCGCACAGGAAGGACGGGGGCCTACTTCGACTGGACGCGGACGGGGGCGCCCATGTCAACAAGACACAGCATCTCACGTCACGCCGCCGTGGCGTTCCCCGTGGGCGTGACCGAGGCCATAAGCTGCCCGCCGTGTACGCGAACGGTGAGGACGCCCGACCGGACCGGGGCGCGGTGCGCGAGGTCCACTCGGCCGCGGTGGCGGCCACCCTGGAGTACTCCCCCGACCTGGACGGCCTGGCCGACCCGGGCGAGGTGGTGTGGGCCTGGGTGCCCTTCGAGGAGGACCCGAGCCGGGGCAAGGACCGGCCGCTGCTGGTCGTCGGTCGCCGCGGCCGGGCGCTGCTCGGCCTGATGCTGACCAGCAAGACCCCCGACCGGCACGAGGTCGACGACTGCCTGGACCTGGGCTCGGGGCGCTGGGACCAGGACGGCCGGAAGTCCTACCTGCGGCTGGACCGGGTGTTCGAGCTGGACGAGGGCGACATCCGCCGCGAGGGGTCGGTGCTGGAGCCGGAGCGGTTCTCGCTGGTCGTGGACGCGCTGCGGCGGCTGGGCTGGCGCTGAGCGCTCCTGGATGGGCCTCGGGGTGCATCTCCGGCTCTTCCTCGGGGCGATCCCCGATGCCGTCGGACCGGGCGCCGACGACGCTGGGCGCATGGCGACGAACAACCTGGTGAAGGCGTTGGACGCGGCGTTCGGGCACCCGCGCGGCAAGGTGGGCGAGCTGGGCGGCCGGGTGATGGCCGTGCTGAACGCCAAGGTCGAGGAGCACGTCACCGAGGTGGCGGCGCCGACGCCCGAGGAGGTCGTGCTGGTGCTCGGCCCCGGTCCGGGCGTGGGGCTCAAGCTGGCCGGTGAGCGGGCGCTCAAGGCGATCGGCGTCGACCCGTCGCAGGTCATGCTGGACGAGGCGCGCAACCGGTGCGCGGAGCTGATCGTGGCGGGCAGGGTGGAGCTGCGCGAGGGGGCGGCGACGCGGACCGGCCAGCCCGAGGACTCCGTGGACGTGGTGGTCTCGGTGAACAACCTCCAGCTGTGGGGCAACCGGCCGGCCGCGTTCCACGAGCTGGCCCGGGTGCTGCGGCCCGGCGGCAGGCTGGTCGTCTCGGTGCACCGGCGGGTGCTGGACACCTCCGAGTACGACCTGATCCGCGAGGCCGAGGCGGCCGGGTTCACCGGGGTGCGCACCTCACTGCACCAGTACGGCGGGGTGGTGGGCCCCGCGGTGCAGCTACTCGCGCACGTCCCGGCGTAGCGGGTGGTCGGCGGGGATCTCGACGAGCACGACCAGCCGACCGTCCGGGTCGGAGATCCACATCTCGTCGAGGCCCCACGGCTCGCGCCGGGCGGGCCGGACGACGTGGTCCGCGAGCTCCTCGGCGGCTCGGGCCAGGTCGCGCACCTGGACCCACAGCTGCGTGGCGTCAGTGGGGTCCTCGGTCGAGCTGCCGGAGACCTCCAGGAACCCCTGGCCGAGGAAGAACACCGTGCCGCCGGGGAACTCCCGGTACACGGCCAGGCCCAGCACGTCCCGGTAGAACGCCCGGGCGCGTTCCGGGTCGCGTGAGCGCACGAGGACGCGACTGCTCAGGATCTCCACGCGATCAGGCGATCACACGTCGAGCTCCAGCGCCATCCGGACGTGCGTGTCCTCGCGGCCGGCCTCGCGCCAGCCGTGGCGGGCGTAGAAGCGCCGCGCGCGGTGGTTCTCCGCGAACACGTCGAGGTGCGCGGTGGTGACGCCGAGGTCCCGTAGCGCAGCCACGGCCGCGTCGTGCAGGGCGTGGCCGACACCCTTGCCCCAGGACACCGGGTCGACCTGGAGCTGCAACAGCTCGCCACCCGGCGTGACCAGGGCGAACCCGGCGAGCACGCCGTCGAGGTCGGCGCACAGCCACACCCGGCCGGGCTTGTCGAAGGAGTAGCCGGCGGCGCGCGTGGACCGCTCCCACTCCGCGAGCTCCGCCTCGGGCAGGTGGCCCTCGTAGTAGCTGCGCCGGGCCTTGACGTGGATCCCGACCAGCGGCCACTCGTCGTCGGCCCGCGGTGGGCGCACGGTGATCGTCCCCATGCCCTCAGGGACGTGGGACGGCCGGTGAGGTTGTCCGGACCTCGTGCGCGGGGGCGTCCGGCGCGAGGAACGCCAGCAGCCGAGCGCCCTCCCGCTCCACCTCGTCCACAGTGGACAGGCGGCGGAACGGCCGCAGCTCCAGCGTGACGACGTCCCGGGTCCGGTGCAGCTTCCAGTCGCCCGCCGTGACGCCGTCCACCAGGAAGAACTGCGGCACGGGCCCGTGCCGGTCGTAGCCCTGCGCGCGCACGTCGTCGGTGACGACCCGGCGCCGGTCGGCGTGCGAGAGCAGCAGGTTGTCGAAGTCGTAGAGGAACCGCGCGGGCGCGGGCACGTCCTCGTTCGGGCGCGGCGCGTCGGGCAGGTCGAACAGCTCCTGGCCGTCCTCGTCGCGCAGCCGCAGCAGCGGCAGTCCCTCGACCACCCCGCGGAGCCCGGTCAGGCCGGACCACGTCTGCACGTCCTTGACCGTCGCGGGCCCGAACGCAGCCAGGTAGCGCAGCACCAGCTCGTCCACGGCGGGCGCGTCCGCCACGGGCGCACCCAGCCACGTCTCCGCGCTCGTGTGCGCGATCGCACCGCTGCGCCCCCACACCCCGCGCGGCGGCACCTGCACCAGCGGCACCAGGCAGCGGACCGCGTAGGCGAGCGCGGTGGGCGCGCGGTCCGGCCACTGCTCGTGCAGCAGCGCGCCAAGCTCCTTGTTGGTGCGCGGCTTCTCGGCCAGCAACGCCCGTCCGGCGGCCACCACGGCGTCCACGTCCAGTCCGCGCATGTCCCGGCCGTGGGTGTGGTTGCGGTAGAGGTCCCGGTCGAGCGCGGGCTGGACCGCGGGGCGCAGCGCGAGGGCGTCGGCCGCGGTGACCAGGTGGATCGTCGAGCGCATCACCGCCAAGCGCACCAGCGTGCGGTCGACGAGCAGGTCCGCGGCCCGGTCGGGCGTGAAGCCCGCGACGCGCGACCACAGGCCGGTGTACCAGGTGTGCGGCGTCTGGGCCTGCAACCCGACCAGGTGCGAGACGACCTCGGGCACCGCGGCGTCGGTGCGGGCCAGCAGGAACTGGCGGGCCAGGGTGGCTCGACCGAGGGCGCGACGGCTCAGTACCGGGGTCATGCGCCCACCGTAGGACCCATTGCGGACAACTCCCGTCCTCGTCCCGCCGCGGCTTGCCCCGCCGACGGAAAAAGTGATATCACTTTGCTAAGCGCACGATATGAGAACGAGGGTGGAACATGGACGCGACGACGGACGTGGCGGTGCGGATGCCCGCGCCTGCGGTGCGGGAGAAGGCGGCGGTCGCCGCGCCGGGCATCCTGGCGTTCTTCATCGGGCTGCTGGTGCTGGCGATCGGGGCGCTGCTGGTGTTCGTGGCGGTCGTGCCCGACGTCGACGGCCCGAACGTCCCGGTCGGGATCACCGGCCTGGTGGTGCTGACCGGAGGCGCCGTCGGCCTGCGCGGGCTGTTCACCGTGGCGCCGGGCGAGGCGCGCGTGCTGCAGTTCCTCGGCCGCTACACCGGCACCGTCCGCCAGGACGGCCTGCGCTGGGCGAACCCGTTCAGCACGCGGGTCAAGGTCTCGACCCGGATCCGCAACCACGAGACCGCGACGCTGAAGGTCAACGACGCCGACGGCAACCCGATCGAGATCGCCGCCGTGGTGGTGTGGCAGGTCGACGACACCGCGCGGGCGATGTTCGAGGTGGACGACTTCGTGCGGTTCGTCGGCATCCAGACCGAGACCGCGGTGCGGCACATCGCGACCAGCTACCCGTACGACAACCACGACGACTCGGGCCTGTCGCTGCGCGAGAACGCGGACGAGATCACCGAGACGCTGTCGGTGGAGATCTCGGCCCGGGTGCAGGCCGCCGGGGTGAAGGTGATCGAGTCCCGGCTGACGCACCTGGCCTACGCTCCGGAGATCGCGCAGGCGATGCTGCAGCGCCAGCAGGCGGGTGCGGTCGTCGCGGCGCGGTCGCGGATCGTGGAGGGCGCGGTCGGCATGGTCCAGCTCGCCCTGGACCGGCTGGCCGAGGAGGACGTGGTGGAACTGGACGAGGAGCGCAAGGCGGCGATGGTGTCGAACCTGCTGGTCGTGCTCTGCGGCGACCGATCCACCCAGCCCGTGGTCAACGCCGGGTCGTTGTACACCTGACGTGGCCGAGCGCAAGAGCGTCCTGCTGCGCCTCGACCCCGCGGTGCACGACGCGCTGACGAGGTGGGCGAACGACGAGCTGCGCAGCACGAACGCGCAGATCGAGTTCGTGCTGCGCCGTGCGCTCGCCGAAGCCGGTCGCCTGCCGACCGGGGCCGCCGACCAGCCCAAGCGCGGTCGGCCGCGCAAGCGGCCCCGGGACGAAGGGGAACCGGGCTAGCACCGCCGCCGTCCACCGCCACCGCGGCCGGACGGCGGCGGCCACCGTTCGGGTGATCAACTCGCGCCGTGCGGCGGCCGGTGCGACCGTTGGCCGGGTGAGCGAGCTGAACTCCCCGTACGCGCCCGGCACGCCCGCGTGGGTCGACATGATGACCACCGACCGCGAAGCCACCATGGAGTTCTACGGCGGCCTGTTCGGCTGGGACTTCGAGGTCGGCGGCCCGGAGACCGGGCACTACACGATGGCGCTCGTGCGCGGGCTGCCCGTGGCGGGGTTCGGTGAGATGCCGCGCGACGTGATGTTCCCCGTGGTGTGGACGACCTACCTGGCCACCGACGACCTGGACGAGTCGCTGGACGAGCTGAACGCCGAGGGCGGCAAGGTGCTCGTGCCGGAGTTCGACACCGGCGGGCCGGGGCGCGGGGCGATCGCGGTCGACCCGTACGGCGCGGCGTTCGGGCTGTGGGAGGCGGGCACGCACATCGGCGCGTACGTGGTGAACGAGCCGGGTTCGGTGGTGTGGAACGAGCTGGCCACCCGCGACCCGTTCGGCGCGGCGGAGTTCTACCAGCAGGTGTTCGGCGTGGGGCTGGACCCGTTGCCGGACTTCCCCTACACGCAGCTGCGGGTGGACGGCCGCGCGGTGGCGGGCGTGTTCGGGATGGCCAACGACATCCCGGCCGAGATCCCGCCGCACTGGATGACCTACTTCGCGGTGGCCGACGCCGACGCGGCGGCCCGGCGGGTGCGCGAGCTGGGCGGCGTCACGGTGGGCGAGGTGGTGGACTCGCGGTTCGGCCGCTTCACCACGGTCGGTGACCCGATGGGCGCGACGTTCCGGGTCATCCAACCGCCGCCTTCCACCCCAGACTGACCACCAGCGCCACCACGACGGTGAGGAACACCCGGCGCACGAACGCCGAGCCCCGCCGCACCGCCAGCCGGGCGCCGAACACCGCGCCGGTCACGTTGCACAGCGCGAGCACCAACCCCAAGCCCCACAACACCTTCCCGGCGGGGATGAAGTACAGCAGCGCGCCCAGGTTGGTGGCGACGTTGACGACCTTGGCCGTGGCCGAGGCGCGCAGGAACGCGAACCCGACCAGGCCCACCAGCAGGAACACCAGGAACGCGCCCGTGCCGGGTCCGGCCAGGCCGTCGTAGAACCCGATCACCGCGCCGCCCAGGGCCATCACGGCGACCTGCGCGACGCGCGTGAACCTCGGCGTCTCGGCCACGCCCAGCTCCGGCTTGCGCCACGTGTAGAGGCCGACGCCGACGAGTGCCACGAGCACCACGGCGTTGAGCACACCGGGCGCCAGCGCGCCGGCGAACGCCGCACCGCCCACCGCGCCCGCGAACGCCGCCACCGCCATCGGCAGCGCGGACGTCCAATCGATCGCGGCCTGCCGGGAGTAGGTGCGCACCGCCGCCGCCGTGCCGACCACGGCGGCCACCTTGTTCGTGGCCAGCGCGAACAGCGGCTGACCGCCGGGCGCGACGAGCAGCAGGGCGGGCAGCTGGATCAACCCGCCGCCGCCCACCACCGCGTCGACCGCGCCCGCGAGGGCGGCGGCCAGGCAGAGGAACAGCAGGGCGGCGAGCGAGATGTGCCCGAAGCCGGGCCAGTCGAGTGCGGCGGTCACACCGCTCATCAAACAATACGAGCGTACTGCATTTCACCCCTTACGGGTTGGGAGCGCTCCCAGGATCGGCCGTTCAGCCCTGTTGTGGGCCAGGTCACGCGGGAGAGGGTGTCGGCGGGTGTTCGAAGATCCTGGAGGTTCCCGGTGTTGAGATCCCGCAAGCGGACCGCGGTGTCCGCGTTGGCCGTGCTGGCCCTGTTGGTCACCGGCGCACAGGCCAGTGGCATCGTCGAACCGGCCGGCCAGGGCTACCTGGACGCCCGGGCGCCGGTCGACCGGCGGGTCGACGACCTCCTCAAGCGCATGACGCTGGAGGAGAAGGTCGGCCAGATGACCCAGATCCGGCTGGGCAAGCTGCGCGGCAACTGCGAGTGGAACCCCGGTCCGCTGCGCGAGGACTGCATGAAGGCCGTGCTGGAGGACGCGAAGGTCGGCTCGATCCTGTCGGGCGGCGGCGACGCGCCGAGCCCCAACACGCCCCGCGCGTGGGCGGAGTTGACCAACGCCGTCCAGAAGTACGCGCTGGACCACGGCCGGCTGCGCATCCCGGTGATCTACGGCGCGGACGGCGTGCATGGCCACTCGAACGTGCTCAGCGCCACCATGTTCCCGCACCAGATCGGCCTCGGCGCGACCTGGGACCCGCAGCTGCTGGAGAAGCTCGGCGCGTCCACCGGTCGGGCCATGCGCGCCACCGGCGTGTTCTGGAACTTCGCGCCGGTGTCCGACATCGCCCGCGACACCCGTTGGGGCCGCTACTACGAGACCTTCAGCGAGGACCCGCTGCTCGCGGGCTCCCTGGCGGCGGCGAACGTGCGCGGGCAGCAGGGCGACCCGACCGACGGCACCGCGAAGCTCACCGCGACCGCCAAGCACTTCGCGGGCTACTCGGAGCCGTTCAACGGCCACGACCGCGCGCCCGCCCAGCTCCCGATCCGGTACCTCCAGGACACCGTGCTGCCCGCCTTCCAACCGCAGTTCGACGCGGGCGTCGGCACCGTGATGATCAACTCCGGCGCGGTGAACGGCGTGCCCGCGCACGCCTCGAAGTACCTGCTGACCGAGCAGCTGCGCGACCGGATGGGCTTCCGGGGCGTGGCGGTCACCGACTGGGAGGACATCCGGTTCCTGGTCGACCGCTACCACGTGGCGGCGGACTACCCGGAGGCCATCGCGATGGCCGTCAACGCGGGCGTCGACATGGCGATGGAGCCGTCCGACGCGGCCGGGTTCACCGCCGGGCTGCTGGCGGGCGTGCGCGGCGGCGCGATCCCCGGCAAGCGGATCGACCAGGCCGTGCGGCGGATCCTGAAGCTCAAGTTCGAGCTGGGGCTGTTCGAGAAGCCGTTCGTGGACGCCGAGCGGGCCGACGCGATCGTCAACAACGCGGACCGGCCGCTGGCCCGGCAGGCCGCCGCGGAGAGCGCGGTGCTGCTGCGCAACGAGGGCGTGCTGCCCCTGTCGACCGGCGCGGGCAAGCTCGTGGTGACCGGTGACGCGGCCGACTCCGTTCCCCGGCAGCTCGGCGGCTGGTCGGTCGGCTGGCAGGGCGTGCCGGGCTCGTCCCCGATGCCGCCGGCGGTGACGGTGCTGCAGGGCATCAAGGCCGCCGCGCCGTCGACGAACGTGGTCAGCGCCCCGGCGCAGGCCGACGCGGTCGCCCAGGCGGGTGACGCCGACGCGGTCGTCGTGGTGCTGGGTGAAGACCCCGGCGCGGAGGGAGACGCGGACACCGAGGAACCGGCGTTGACCGCCGAGCAGCAGGGCCTGGTGGACGCGGTGCGGGCCACCGGCAAGCCGGTCGTGGTGGTGCTGCTCACCGGCAGGCCGCAGGTGCTGGGCACGGTGGCGGACGCCCCGGCGCTGGTCGCGGGCTGGCTGCCCGGCTCCGAGGGTGGTTCGGCCATCGCGGACGTGCTGTTCGGCGCGGTGAACCCGAGCGGGAAGCTGCCCGTGTCCTGGCCGAAGTCGATCGGTGACCAGCCGTTCTCCTACGACCAGCTGCGCGGCGCGAACACCGCGCCCGCCTCGACCTACGACCCCGCGTTCGCGTTCGGGCACGGCCTGTCGTACACCACGTTCACCACGTCCGCGCCGACGCTGAAGTCCACCGAGGTGCGGCGGGACGAGCAGGTGAAGGTCTCGGTGACCGTGGCCAACACCGGTGCGCGGGACGGGACGCTGGTCGTGCCGGTGTACGTGCACCAGCCCGTGAGCAAGGTGCTGACGCCCGAGCAGCGCCTGGTCGGCTTCACGCGCGTGGCGCTGAAGGCGGGCGAGCAGCGCGCGGTCGAGGTGGCGTTCGACGTCAAGCGGCTCGCGGTGACGTCGGGTGACATGGACGGCTCGGGCAGGCCCGAGGTCGCCAAGGGCGGTTACGAGGTCGTGGTGGGCGACGGGAGGGCTCGGTTCACGGTGCGGTGAGCTGCCCTGATATCCTTCTCGGCCGTACCCGCGCGGCATTCCGCTGTGGAGGAAAACCGCCCCCTCGGGGGTGGAGCCGGTGACAAGCGCGGTGCGACTCCGAGACCAGGAAAAGGTGGCTTTCGCGTGGCGAACATCAAGTCCCAGATGAAGCGGATCAAGACGAACGAGAAGGCGCGGCTGCGCAACAAGGCCGTCAAGTCGTCGCTCAAGACCGCGATCCGCAAGTTCCGTGAGGCTGCCGAGGCCGGTGACAAGGAGAAGGCCACCGTGCTGGCGCGGGAGGCTTCCCGCAAGCTCGACAAGGCCGTCACCAAGGGCGTGATCCACGCCAACCAGGCCGCCAACAAGAAGTCGGCGCTGGCGCGACGCGCCAACCAGATCTGATCTGGTCCTCACGCCGAAGCGCCGCCCACCCCGCACGGGGTCGGGCGGCGCTTTTCGTCGTCCCACCCGGCCACCACACCACCCCGGCACTCGGCCCCCGAGTACCCGCCAGCCGCGACACCACCGGCCGGCACCACCGCCCGGCGACCGCCACCCAGGCACCACCGCACGGCAACGCCACCCAGGCAGCCGCCGACGCCGGTGCGCCCTGCGGTTGCCCGCAGTAGTCGACGGATGCCGGCGGCGAGGAGCGGTCCTCAGCGCCGTCCGTGCGCCGCGACGATCTTGAGCACCGCGCGCTCCAGGGCGTAGCCCGAGTCGGCCGCGACCCCCTTGACGTCCGCGTTCAGGTCCGCGACCACCGTCATCGCCGCCGCGAGCCCCCGGTCCTCCCAGCCTCGCGACTGGCCCTGGGCCTTCTTCACCTTCCACGGCGGCATGCCCAGCTCGCCGGCCAGCTTGAACGGGTCGCCCCGCCCCACCGCGGACACCCGCGCGATCGTGCGCACCGCGTCGGCCAGCGCGTCCGCGACCAGCACGTGCGGCACGCCGAGCTGGATCGCCCACCGCAGCGCCTCCAGCGCACCGGCCCGGTCGCCCATGACCGCCTTCTCCGCGACCGCGAACCCGGTCACCTCGGCCCGACCCCGGTGGTACCGGCGGACCGCCTCGGCGTCTACCTTCCCACCGGTGTCCGCGACGAGCTGCGACGCCGCCGCCGCCAGCTCGCGCAGGTCCGACCCGACCGCCTCGATCAGCGCCGCCACGGCCTCCGGGTCGGCCTTGCCGCCACCCGCCGACCGGATCTCGTTGCGCACGAACGCTTCCCGGTCCGCCGCCTTGGTGACCTTGGGGCACTCGGTGACCCGCGCACCGGCCTTGCGCAGCGCCGCGGGCAGGTCCTTGGCCACCTTGCTGCGCCCGCCGCCGCTGTGCACGACCACCAACGACACGCCATCCGCCGGTGACTTGGCGTAGGCGAGGATCGCCTCCGCGATCTCCTTGCCGCACTCGTGCGCGGCCTCCAGCGCGACCACCCGACCCTCCGCGAACAGCGACGGGCTGACCAGTTCGGCCAGCTCAGGAGGGGTGAGATCGGTCACGCGGACGCGGGTCAGGTCGGCCTGCGGGTCGGCTTTCCGCGCTGCCACCAGCGCCGCCCGGACCGCGCGCTCGACCAGCAACTCTTCCTCACCGATGATCAGGTGGACGGCGTCGGGCGTGTCAGCGGGCGCACTCACGGCGCGATCCTCCCACGGGTGACCGACGTCCGGATGGTGGACGTCTCTGGCTGAGGGTCGGGATCGTGCCGTAAGTTGAGGCCATAACTGAATACCGCTCATCCAGAGGGGCAGAGGGATCGGCCCGAAGAAGCCCCGGCAACCCGTCGCACAGCATCCGCTGGCGATCACGGTGCCAATTCCGACCCGCGACGCGCGGGAAAGATGAGGAGATACCTCGCGATGACTGCTGTCAGTGTGCCCTCGGCCACCACCTCCTTCGACCTCGGCCCCGCCCGCGCGCTCTCGTGTCGTGAATGCGGCCACGAGACGCCCCTGGCCGCCGAGTACGCCTGTCTTGAGTGTTTCGGGCCGCTGGAAGTCGCCTACGACTTCGGTCGGATCCGCCGCGAGGACATCGAGGCGGGCCCCCGGTCGATCTGGCGCTACCGCGGCCTGCTCCCCGTGCCGACCACCGTCGAGTCGCACCCCAACACGAACCCCGGCGGCACCCGCCTGGTCGAGGCCGACCGCCTCGCCAAGGCCCTGGGCGTGCGCAAGGTGTGGGTGAAGGACGACACCGGCAACCCGACCCACTCGTTCAAGGACCGCGTGGTCGGCGTCGCCCTCGCCGCCGCCCGCGAGCTCGGCTTCAAGGTCCTGGCCTGCCCGTCCACCGGCAACCTGGCCAACGCCGTGGCCGCCGCCGCGGCCCGCGCCGGCTGGCAGTCGGTGGTGCTGGTGCCGTCCACCCTGGAGCGGGCGAAGATCCTCATGACCGCCGTCTACGGCGGCAACCTGATCACCGTCGACGGCAACTACGACGACGTGAACCGGCTGGCGCAGGAGTTGGCCGCCGAGCACGAGGACTGGGCGTTCGTCAACGTCAACGTCCGCCCCTACTACGCCGAGGGCTCCAAGACGCTCGGGTACGAGGTCGCGGAACAGCTCGGCTGGCGGCTGCCCGACCAGATCGTGGTGCCCATCGCGTCCGGCTCCCAGCTGACCAAGGTCGACAAGGCCTTCCGCGAGCTGGGCACCCTCGACCTGGTCGAGCAGACCCCGTACCGCGTGTTCGGCGCGCAGGCCACCGGCTGCTCCCCCGTCTCGGCCGCCTTCAAGGCCGGCCACGACGTGGTCACCCCCGTCCGCCCGGACACCATCGCCCGCTCGCTGGCGATCGGCGCCCCCGCCGACGGCCCCTACGTGCTGGACGCCGTCCGCCGCACCAACGGCGCGATCGAGGACGTCACCGACGAAGAGGTCGTCGAGGGCATCCGCCTGCTGGCCCGGACCGAGGGCATCTTCGCCGAGACCGCCGGCGGCGTGACCGTCGCGACCGCGAAGAAGCTCATCGAGACCGGCCAACTGGACCCGGACGGCGAGACGGTGCTCCTCATCACCGGTGACGGCCTCAAGACCCTCGACGCCCTGGGTGACCGGGTCGGCCCGCGCGCCAACGTCCCGCCGTCGGCCGAGGCCGTCCTGAAGGCCCTCCAGGACTGACCCCGAGGCCGGCCGTCACGCCTCACCGACCGGCCCCACCCGATCCGCCGGACCTCACCGACCGGGCAGCAGCGTGGTCGGTGAGGACGCCCGGCCCCAGCGCCG
>NZ_JBFAAX010000092.1:0-5500 GCF_040639995.1 Actinosynnema sp. NPDC023658
CCTACGTTCGTCACCCCTGAGTTCGACGCTCGCGGCTAACACCGTTCGTCGTGAGCGTTGAACTCAGGGTGCGTGAACGTAGGACTCTCGCGGGCTGGAGGTAGGACTCTCGCGGTGGTCAGTCGATGCAGGGTGGGGTGGGTTGGGCGGCGGCCCGGGGGTGGGGGCCGTCCAGGGTCAGGAGGTGGGAGGTGGACAGGCGCTGGGTGGCGGAGGAGGGGGAGGTGGATCCCGCGGAGGGAGTGGAACCCGCGGAGGGGGAAGCAGGAGAGGAGGTGGGGGGTGGGGGTGGAGGTGGGGTCTTGGCGCCCAGCAGTTGCGCCACGAACGCCTTCACCTGGGCCGGGTCGACGGTGACGACGCTCTGACCGCGCTCGTTCAGGGTGCCCACGCCGGTCACCGGGATGGTCGCGAACTCGACGTTCCCGCCGGCCAGGCCGCGCGCCTGCGCGGCGAACGTCGCCACGTCCAGGTCCTCGTCCACCACGATCGACTTGCTCACCGCGTCCAGCAGCCCGGACAGCCGCGCCGGGTCCGCGAGCGTCCCCGCGGACATCAGCTTCGACACCGCCGCCGACATGAACACCTGCTGCCGCGTGATCCGCCCCAGGTCGCCGTTCGGGATGCCCTTGCGCTGCCGCACGAACGCCAGCGCGTCACCGCCGGAGATCGACTGCACGCCCGCCCGGAAGTTCGCGCCCGAGTCCGGGTCCGACGTGGCCTGCTTCAGGCACACGTCCACGCCCCCGATCACCTCGGTGAGCAGGTAGAACCCGTAGAGGTTGATCTCCGCGTAGTGGTCGACCCGGATGCCGGTCAGCTCCTGCACCACCTGCACCAACGCCCGCCGCCCGGCCTGGTCGCCCCGCTTGGAGCGCTCGGCCAGGTCGGAGACGCCCTCGCCCGCCAGCCGCTGCATGGTGAAGAACTTGGTCACCCCGTACGCCGAGTTGATCTTCTCGGAGCCGTGGTCGGGGATCGGCACGTAGGTGTCCCGCGGGATCGACACGGCACGCGCCTGGCTGCCGTCGTGCGGCACGCGCATCACGATGATCGTGTCCGTGTTCAGCGTGTCCGTCGCCTCGGTGCGCAGCTGCCGCAGCACGTGGTCGGGCAGCGGCACGCCCTGCGCGTCGGTGCGGCTGTCGCTGCCGACCAGCAGGATGTCGGTCGCGCCGTCCTCGACGGGCGGCGAGTTCGGCACGTCCGACAACGCCGTCAGCACGTCCGTCGTGTTCACGCTCTCCTGGACGCGCTGCAACGTCGACCAGCCGTACCCGGCGGCCGCCAGGACGGCCGCGGACAGCAGCGCCACGAGCACGCGTCCGGTGATCACCGCGGCCTTCACCGGCGTTCCTCCTACGGGGTGGGTGTCCGATCAGGCTAACCACCTTCAGCCGGTCGGACGTCCGGGTTCACCAGGAGGTGGGATGTTCTAGTTGACGCACACCACACCGTCGGCGGTGATCGGCGGGGTGGAACTGGTGGTGGGGGAGCCCTCCGTGCCGCTGACGCCACCGGTGGCATCGCCGGTCACGTCGACCGACGCCGGGTCGGAGTGGTCCGGCGGCGAGTAGTCGGCGCCGGCGTACACGAAGACCTGTCCCCTGGGCACGGAGTCGTCCTCGACGGCCTCGGCGTTACCGCCCAGGACCGAGATCACCTTTTCGGCGCTCGCCCGCTCGCCCGGCGCGTACCGGACCGAGGTCGTCGCCGCGTACTCCGCGGACAGCGCGTCGCCCCGGCGGAAGCCCTTCCCGACCAGCAGGTCGAGCACGCTGCCGGCCAGCCGGTCCACCCCGGCGGCGTTGTAGACGCTCACCGAGATCGCGGAGTTCGGCGGCCCGGACGGGGTCGTCGTGGTGGTGGGGGCCTTCGAGGAGTCCTCGTCGGTCGCCAGGCCCTTGATGAACTGCCGCACCCGCGCCGGGTCGACCGGCAGCACGTTGCCGTCGGTCCACGTGTCCGTGGGGTCGCCCACCGGGATCGTGCGGAACTGGATGTTGCCGCCGACCAGGCCCTGCATCTGGGAGGCGAACTCGGTGATGTTCCAGCCCTCGCTGAGCACGACGGACTTCTTGATCGCCGTCACCAGCCGGTCGAGCTTGTCGAAGTCGGCCAGCGTGCCGGTGGACAGCACCTTGCGGGCCAGCGCGCCGATGAACACCTGCTGCCGCACGATCCGGTCCAGGTCGCCGCCGGGCAGCCCGCCGCGCTGGCGCACGAACGACAGCGCCCTCGCGCCCTCGACGACCTGCCGGCCCGCCGGGAAGTCGGCGCCCGAGTCGCGGTCGCTGGTGGCCTGGTTCAGGCACACCTCGACGCCGCCGAGAGCCTTCGTGACCTCGTAGAAGCTGGCCAGGTTGACCTCGGCGTACCGGTCGATGGTGATCGCGCCGCCGGTCAGGCCCTCGATCGTCTTGATCAACGTCTTGCGGCCGGCCAGCGTCGACTCCAGCTCGATCCGGGCTTCGCCGGTCACGCCCTTCTCGCGCAGCTCCTGCGCCTTGTCGTTTTTCTGCCTCGCCAGCGCCGAGTTCAGCTTGTGCGTGCCGAACCCGTCCGCGATCTCGACGTACGAGTCGCGCGGGAACGAGATGGCCACCGCGCCCGTGCCGTCCTGCGGGACGTGCACCAGGATCATCGTGTCGGTGTTCTGCGTGCCGTCCGCCACACCGCCGTTGAGCAGCGCGAGGACCTCGTCCGACAGCGGGTTGCCCTGCGCGTCGGTGCGGCTGTCGACGCCGACCAGGAGGATGTCGACCGCGCCGTCGAGCGGCTTGCGGGGCACCCCGTCGTCGTCCTGGGTGACGGAGGACGCGATCACGTCGGTCGTCGTGATGTCCTCGTTGATGTCGCTGAAGTAGTACCAGCCGTACCACGTGACGACGAGCACAGCGGCCGACAGGAGCGCCAGCAGCGAACGGGCCGTGAGCGCGAGAGCACGGAGAGCAGCCGATCGACCGGCCGAACCGCGCGGACTGGAGTCCACTGCCTGCCTCCCCCGTGCGCTCAGGCTGCCTGTTCGAGATTAGCCGCGCGGCGGTTGGCCGCGCCGGACATTCCTCTTATACGGGAGACGCTGTAACAACCAGGTGGGTTGCACAGAAGCCCTCCGTGACAGACTGCGATGAGCAACGCCGTCAGGAGGGCACTGAGCATGCGGGTTCTGGTAACGGGAGGGGCCGGTTTCATCGGCTCGCACTACGTGCGGGAAATGGTGGCGGGCGCCTACCCGGCCTACGCCGATGCCGAGGTGGTGGTGCTGGACAAGCTCACCTACGCCGGCAACGAGGCGAACCTGGCGCCGGTCGCCGACGACCCCAAGCTGACCTTCGTCCGGGGTGACATCTGCGACCGCGAGCTGGTCGTCGACCTGATGCGCCGGACGGACGTGGTGGTGCACTTCGCCGCCGAGTCCCATGTGGACCGCTCGATCTCCGGTTCGGCCGACTTCGTGCTGACCAACGTGCTGGGCACCCAGACGCTGCTCCAGGGCGCGCTGGAGGCCGGCGTCGCCAAGTTCGTGCACGTCTCGACCGACGAGGTCTACGGCACGATCGACGAGGGCTCGTGGTCCGAGGACCACGCCCTCGAACCCAACTCGCCGTACTCGGCCTCCAAGGCGTCGTCGGACCTGCTGGCGCGGGCGTTCTTCCGGACCCACGGGCTGCCGGTGAGCATCACGCGGTGCTCGAACAACTACGGCCCGTACCAGTTCCCGGAGAAGGTCATCCCGCTGTTCGTGACCAACCTGGTGGACGGCAAGAAGGTGCCGCTGTACGGCGACGGGCTCAACGTCCGCGACTGGCTGCACGTGGACGACCACTGCCGCGGCATCCAGCTCGTGCTGGAGGGCGGTCGCGGCGGCGAGGTCTACAACATCGGCGGCGGCACCGAGCTGACCAACCGGGAGCTCACCGAGCGCCTGCTGGAGGCCACCGGGCGTGACTGGGACTCGTTCGTCGAGCCCGTCACCGACCGCAAGGGCCACGACCGACGCTACTCGGTGGACATCACCAAGATCAGCACCGAGCTGGGCTACGCGCCGCGGGTCGACTTCACCGAGGGCCTGGCGGCCACCGTGCAGTGGTACCGGGACAACCGGTCGTGGTGGGAGCCGCTCAAGCAGCGCGCGGCCCTGGCCGGCTGATGGCGCTCGCACTGCTGGTGCCCGGCGGCCGCGGCCAGCTCGGGCGGGACGTGGTGGCGGCGACGCCCGGTGACGGGCTGGTGCACGCGCCGTCGTCGGCGGAGCTGGACCTGACCGACGCCTCGGCGGTGGCGGACGCGGTGGCCGTGTTCGCGGCGACCGCCCGGGACGCCGGGCACCGGCCGGTGGTCGTGAACGCGGCGGCCTACACCGCCGTGGACGCGGCCGAGACCGACGCCGACCGGGCGTCCGAGGTCAACGCGCTCGGTCCGGAGAACCTGGCCGGGAGCTGCCGCGAGCACGACGTGCCGCTGCTGCACGTCTCCACGGACTACGTGTTCCCCGGCGACGGGACGCGGCCGTACGAGCCGACCGACGAGACCGGCCCCCGGTCGGTCTACGGGCGGACGAAGCTCGACGGCGAGCGGCGCGTGCTGTCCACCTGGGACCGCTCCTGGGTGGTCCGCACCGCGTGGGTCTACGGCGAGCACGGCGCGAACTTCGTGAAGACCATGGCACGCCTGGCCGGCACGCACGACACGCTGTCCGTTGTGGACGACCAGGTCGGCTCACCGACGTGGTCGCTGGACCTGGCGCACGGGTTGCTGGAGCTGGCGGCCCTGGTGTCGTCGGGCGGCACGCCGGCCCGGGTGCTGCACGCGACCGGCGGCGGCGAGACCACGTGGTGCGGCTTCGCCCGCGCGATCTTCGCGGAGCTGGGCCTCGACCCGGAGCGCGTGCGCCCGTGCACGACGGCCGACTTCCCGCGCCCCGCGCCGCGCCCGGCGTACTCCGTGCTGTCCGGCCGGGCCTGGGCGGACGCGGGCCTCACGCCGTTGCGGCACTGGCAGGAGGCGTTGGCGGCGGCCGTCGCCGCGAACGCCGTGCCCTGACGGGGGACGTGGCGGTGGACGTCGTCACCCTCGCCTCCCGACCGGACCTGGTCGAGGCGGTCTACGGGATCCCCTACCCGCCCGACTCGCCCGCGTTCATGCGGGGTGACTTCGCGTCGCTCCTGGTGCGGGGACGGCGGGCGGCCGTGCGGTGGCCGCACCTGGTGACCGCGCTGCTGGACGGCGACCGGCCCGTCGCGCGGGGGATCGTGGTCGCCTACCGGGCGGACCGGGACGAGCGACCCAGGCTGCCCGACAGCGGCTGGGACCAGGTGGCGGTCTGGGCCGCCGAGGACGCGATGGACGGCGTGGAACCCGACTCCGCGTGCGCGCTGGAGATCGCCGTCGACCCCGGGTACCAGGGTCGGGGGCTGTCGCGCGTGGTGCTCGGTGCGATGCGCTCGCCGGAGCCGCCGGGTCGGAGCTCGCCACCCCGCCGAGCCTCCCGCCGACC
>NZ_JBFAAX010000092.1:5510-17663 GCF_040639995.1 Actinosynnema sp. NPDC023658
GTGCCGCTCAGGCCGCCGGACAAGGCGGCGGAGCCGGAGGTGCCGATGGACGAGTACGCCGCGCGGACCCGTCCGGACGGGCTGCCGGCGGACCGGTGGCTGCGGACCCACGTGCGGGCCGGGGGACGGGTCGAGGGCATCGCGTGGTGCTCGTCCACGGTGCAGGCGACGCCCGCGCGGTGGCGGGAGTGGACCGGGCTGCCGTTCGACCGGGACGGGCCGGTGGTCGTGCCCGGTGCGCTGACCCCGGTGCTCGTGTCGACGTCGCACAACGTAGCCGTGTACGTGGAGCCCAACGTCTGGGTGTCCCACCCCGTGCCGCCGCGGTAGACGGCCGCGCGGGTCGGTCAGGCGGGCTGCCAGGTGACGTGCGCCGGGCGTTCGGCGGTGGCCAGGAAGTCCTTGAGCGCGGCGGCCAGCACCTCGACCGGGACGCCCGCGCCGGCCGGGTAGTCGACGTACTCGGACCGGTACTCGGGGGACGCCGGGTCGCCCCGCAGGGTCGAGTAGTCGTGGTCCGGGTCGGCGTGGGTGAGGTAGCCGAAACCCTGGTGGACGGCGGCGGCGACGTCGTGGTCCGGGATCCTGGTGGTGCCCGGCGCACCCAGCAGGCCTTCGGTGTCGACGATCAACTCCCGGGCCTGGTGCTCGATCACGGCGGGGCCCGCGCCGGGCTCGGCCAGGCGGCGCAGGAGGGTGTCGACGTCCTCCGGCGTGCCGACGGTCATCTCGTCGGCGGCGTCGGCGTCGTTCTCGTCGATGATCGGCCACACAGCCGTGAAGCTCATGGCCGGCATCATCGCAGTGGACGCGGGGAGTGACCACCGGAGGGGTCGGTTGCGCCGTTGGGGTGGAGTCGGATTGTCGCACTGGTCTTGCGCTCGACCGGTGCGGGAACCTTTCCGCCATGTCCGCGCTCGGGCGTTCCCCTGAAGTGACCGCGCCTCGTCCTGAGGGCGAGCGGCAGCGGTTCCTGCGTCGCGTCTGTGCCGTGACGGGATCACGGCAGATCTCGTGGAGTGTCCTCAAGCCCGCCCAGGTCGACCGGCAACCGGGCCACTCGTAGCCCGCGCCCGGTCGGACGCGGAGCGGTCGCCGGGCAGCCCTCGGCGGACGTCCCGCGCCTGCCCGGTCCTCGACGCGGTCGGGCGGTCACCGATCCGCGGCACGCCGGTAGGCCGTGAGCGTCTTCTCCGCCGTCCTGCGCCACGTGAACTCCGCCGCGTGGGTCCGCCGCGCCGCCTGGTCGGCGGCGCGGGGCGGGGCTTCCACCGCGTCGAACATGGCCGTCGCCAACGCCTCCACGTCACCGACCGGCACGTGCGTCGCGTACCCGCCGGCCACCTCGCGCAACGCCGGGACGTCCGTGCACACGACCGGGACGTTGCACGCCAACGCTTCCAGCACCGGCAGCCCGAAGCCCTCGTCGCGCGACGGCAGCACCAGCGCCGCCGCGCCCGCCACGACGCTCCTCAGGTCCACGTCGGTGAGGTAGCCGGTCCGCACGACGCGGTCGTCCGCGCTGACCGCGTGCGGTCCCGCCAGCACCAGCGGCGGCAACGACGGGCGCGAGGCGTGCGCGGTGAGCAACGTGCCGAGACCCTTGCGCGGCCCGCCCGCGCCGACGAACAGCAGGTACTCCGACGGCAGACCCAGCCGGGCGCGCAGCGCGGACGACGGCGGACGGGCCGCGAACCACGCCGGGTCTACGCCCAGCGGCGTCACCACGATCTTCGACTCCGGCACCGACAGCCGTTCCATCACGACCTCGGCCACCGCGCGGGTGGGCGTGCAGACGACGTCGGCCCGGGTGGCCGACTGCTGCACCAGCTCGGGCAGCCGGCGGTCCGACGGCGGCAGGTCGCCGGGCGTGTCCAGGAACGCGAGGTCGTGGATGGTGGTCACGCCGCCGGCCCGGATCGCGGGCGGCAGGATGAAGTTCGTCGCGTGCATGACGTCGGTCGGCCCGGCCAGGAACTCCACCGGGGGGAACGGCATCCGCAGCCAGAACTGCCGCAGCAGCCGCGCCGACACCGGCAGCCCACGCGCGATCACGTCGTGCGGCAGCACGGTCCGCAGCGCCCGCCACCCGCGCAGCGTGAACGCGACCGCCCGGACGTCGACCTCGTCCAGCATCGACGCCAGCTCCTCGGCCAACGCCGCCGTGTACCGGCCGATCCCGGTCCGCTGCCCGAGCAGCGGGGTGCCGTCGATCAGCACCCGCAGCGGCCTAGCCACGGCCGCGCAACTTCTTCAGCACCCGGCCGGTCGCCCGGCGGGCCAGCTCACCCGGACCACCGGCGTCGAGGTACTCCTTGACCAGCGCCACGTCCCGCCGCACCTTCTCCCGCCGCCCCAGGGGCCGGTTGGCCACCATGAACGACGAGCCGGGCAGCCGGTCGGCGGCCGGCCGCGGGTTGCGGCAGAACGCGGCCAGCGGCGCGAGCACGTTCTCCCAGGTGAACCGCTCCCGCACGACCGCGATCCGCTCCACGCAGCCGGCGGCGAAGTCGGCGTCGTACAGGACCTTGTCGAGCGCGTCGGCCAGCGCGTCCGGGTCCTCCGCCGGCACCACCACGCCGAGGCGCTCGCGGCGCACCAGGTCGGCGAACGAGTCGCCGTCCGTGGTCACGATCGGCAGCCCGGCCCACAGGTAGTCCAGCACCCTCGTCCGGAACGCGAACGTGGTCTCCACGTGCTCGTAGTGCGTGGTCACGCCCGCGTCCGCGTCGAGCAGCCAGTTCTGCCGGTCGTGGTAGGGCACCCACGTCTCGTTGAAGAACACGTGCCCGCCGACGAGGTCGAGCCGCTTGGCCAGCGCGCGGGTCTGCCCGGCGATGTCCATGTCCGGCACCTCGGGGTTGGGGTGCTTCATGCCGAGGAACACCAGCCGCACGTCCGACCGGCGGGTGCGCAGCCGGTCCACCGCGTGCAGCAGGGTCAGCGGGTCGAACCAGCTGTACACACCGCCCGCCCACAGCAGGACCTTGTCCGAGCTGTCGAGGCCCAGCGTCGAGCGCAGCCCCGGCCCGGTGCGCTGCGGCGGCTTGCCCGGCAGCCCGAACGGCGCCTCGGCCAGCAGCGAGCGCACGGTCGGGTCGTTGTCGTACAGGGTGGGGGTGAGCCTGCCCAGCGCGGTCAGGTGGCCGAGCCAGAAGTGCCGCTGCCGCTCCGAGGCGCACAGGAAGAAGTCGCCGCGCGCCAGCTGGTTGTTGATCACCCTGGTGACGCCGCGCAGGTCGAGCTCACGCTGCTCGTCGGTGTCGTCCTTGCCCTGTTCCAGCAGCTCCAGGTGCATCGGGTCGTAGATGTCGCAGACCACGACCTTGGTGGAGGTCGGCTTCTTCAGCTCCGGCAGGAACTCCAGCACGTGCCCCTGGAGCACGACCACGTCGGCCCACTCGACCTGCGCGGGCAGGTCGCGCCGCGCGACCTTGAGCACCGGGAACGACGACTCGGGCGGCGCGCACAGCGGGTTGACCGTGACCAGCCGGACGTCGTGCTCGCCGGACAGCACGTCGGCCATGTTCCAGGCCCGGATCGCGGGGCCGGCCATCCGGTCGGAGATGGCGTCACCGGTGATGACCAGCACCCGGCGCGGCCGGCCGAACACCTCCTGCAACCCGAACACCTCGACCAGCACGTCGTGCGCGGCCAGGTAGCGGGGCAGCGGGTAGGCCGGTTCCATCGCCTTGCGCATCAGCGGCACGAGGTCGGCGTCGGACACCCGGCGCGCGGCCTGCTCGGCCTGGCGCGACTCGGCCAGCGACGGCAGCAGCTCGACGAACTGGTCGATCGCGAGGAACCCGGCCAGCGCCTGCCGCGGCACCGGCACGGGCGCGCGGTCGTCGGCCGGGTCGTCGGGGCGGCGGGTGATCTCCAGCTGGGTGGCGTCGATCTCGCCGCGGGCGGTGGCCCGGCGGACCACCAGGGCCAGCGCGGCGGGCAGCACCTTGGCCAGCGTGTCGTCGGAGAAGTTCTTGTAGAGCGCGGCGAGGGCGTTGCGCTCCAACAGGTACAGCTCACGGCTCGTGTCCACGGAGGACATGGAGGCGTGGTGCTTGTGGAAGGTCAGGGACGTGGGCGCGTAGCGGACCCGCCAGCCGCGCAGGTTCATCCGCCAGCCGAGGTCGACGTCCTCGTAGAACATGAAGAACCGCTCGTCGAACCCGCCCAGCTCGCGGAACACCGCGGTCCGCGCCACGAGCGCCGAGCCGGTGCCGAACAGCACGTCGCGCGGGGTGTCGTGGGTGCCGCCGTCCGGCGTGCCCGCGTGCCGCTTGTAGCCCATGCCGAACCAGGTGAGGCCGCCGTCGACGAAGTCGACCTCCCGGCCGTCCCAGTCGAGGACCTTGCTCGCGACCGCGCCGACGGTGGGCTCCTCGCGCAGCACCCGCACCGCCTCGCGCAACCACTGCGGGTGGGGGCGGGCGTCGTTGTTGAGGAACGCGACCACCGACCCGCGGGCGCCGCGCACGCCCAGGTTGCAGCCCCCCGCGAAGCCCAGGTTGTCCGGCGCCTCGACCACCTCCGCGCGCGGCGCGGCGGCCCGGATGCGGTCCGCGCTGCCGTCGCCCGAGGCGTTGTCGACCACGATGACCTGGAGTTTGTCCTCCGGGTAGTCCAGGTCGGCGGACAACGCGCGCAGGCAGGTGATGGTGTCGTCGGCGCCGCGGTAGTTGACCACGACCACCGACACGTCAGGCAGGGTCCCTTGCTCCACGGGCTAACTCTGCCTCATCACGCTCCGCAGCGGGCGGTGAAGGTGCCTTAGGCGCCGCCCGCCGGCCCGGCCCTGAGCTACCGGCCGGCCCACTCCCGCCACACCGCGCGCCTGGTCACGGTGGCCCGCCGGCCGATCCGGGACCGGTCGACCAGCGTGGCCGGCAGCCTCACGAGCACCTCCAGCAGCACCCGCAGGCGCAGCGGGACGCGGAAGTTCGCCGCGTCCGGCACCGCGCGGCGGACCGGCAGCAGGGCGGTGATCGCGGTGAACCTGGCCAGCTCGCGCAACGCCGTGCCCGGCGGCGCGCAGCGCAGGAGGGTCAGCAGCCGGTTGCGCTCGTTCCAGCGGTGGAACAGCGGCGAGCCGGGGTTGGTGCTCGCGCCGTGCCGGTGGTGGACCCGGGCCGGGCCGACGGACAGCACCCGGTGGCCGGCCAGCCGCAGCCGCCACGCCGTGTCGGTGTCCTCGTAGTAGCAGAAGAACCCGGCCGGGACGCCGCCCACGCGCTCCAGCGCGTCCCTGCGCAGCAGCGCCGCGCCGCCGCAGAAGCCGAACACCTCCCGGCCGGCGAGGACCAGGTCGGCGCCGTGCCCGTCGGCGGTGAGCCGGACGCCGACCGACTGGGTCGAGCCGTCGGCCAGCAGCATGGACGGCGACGCGGCGGCGGCGTCCGGGGTGGCGTCGAGGGCGTCCTCGAGGGCGGCCAACCAGCCGTCGTCGGGCACCGCGTCGTCGTTCAGCCAGGCCACGTACGTCGTGGTGATCCCCGGCAACGCCGCCGCCAGGCCACCGGCGTAACCGCGGTTCACCGGCAGGCGCAGCGTCTCCGGGCGGCTCGGGTGGGCCGCGATCAGCTCGGCCGTGCCGTCGTCGGAGGCGTTGTCCACCACGAGCGTCCGATGTGGACGCTGGCGGGCGAGCGCGTCGAGGCACGCGGTGATGTGCTCGCGGCCGCGCCACGTCACCACGACCACCGTCGTGCTGGGGATCGACACGGCGTGAGACGGTACGCGACGTGCCCGACCTCGTTGTGCTGACCGAGCAGTTGCTGGCGCCGGTGCCCGGCGGCACCGGCCGGTACACCCGCGAGCTGGCCGCCGCCCTGGCCGCCACCGCGCCACCCGGCTGGACCGTGACGGGTGCGGTGAGCAGGCACGCGGACGTGTCGGCGGCCGTCGTACCCGGTGTGCGCGGCCCCAAGGTGCTCCCGCTGCCCCGACGTGCGCTGATCGCGGCGTGGGAGCGGGGCGTGCCGTACTGGCCGGGCGGTGACTCGGTGCACGCGTGCACGCCGTTCGCGCCGCCGCGCGGGCGGGTGGTGGTGACCGTGCACGACACCGTGCCGTGGACCCACCCGTCGACGTTGACGGCCCGCGGCGTGGCGTGGCACCGGCGGGTGATCAGCCGTGCCGCGGCGCGGGCGGCCGGGATCGTGGTGCCGACCTCGGTGGTGGCCGAGGAGCTGCGGCGGCACGCGCCCGGCCCCGCCCCCGTCCACGTGGTGGGCAACGGCGTCACGGCGTTCCCGGCGGAGGAGCCGGTGGACGTGCCGCCCCGGTACGTGCTGGCGATCGGCACGATCGAGCCGCGCAAGGGGTTCGACCTGCTGGTGTCCGCGACCGCCGAGCTGGGCGTGCCGCTGGTCGTGGTCGGGGCGCAGGGCTGGGGCGGGGTGGACCTGCGCGCACCCCACGTGCACCTGCCGGGGCGGTTGAGCGACGCCCGGCTGGCGTTCGTCCTGCGCCGGGCGGCGGTGCTGGCCGCGCCGAGCCTGGCCGAGGGGTTCGGGCTGCCCGTGGTGGAGGCGATGGCGGCCGGGGTGCCGGTGGTCCACTCGGACGCGCCGGCGCTGGTCGAGGTGGCGGGCGGCGCGGGCCTGACGGCGGCGCGCGGCGACCGTGCGGCCCTGGTCACAGCACTGCGCTCGGCGTTGTCCGATTCGTCACTCGTTGACCGTCTCGTCACCGCGGGACGTCGTCGAGCCGAGGCGTTCACCTGGGAAAACGCCGCGCGGTCGGTGTGGGACATCCACCTGGGGCTGATTCGTTAATGAACCGTTTGCGGCAATCCCGGTCAACCTCCCGGTCGCCCGCCGTACCCTTCACCGCGTGTCACCCGTCGAACCCAGCGTGCTGATCGACGCCACCGCCGTCCCAGCCGACCGGGGTGGCGTCGGGCGGTACGTGGACTCCCTGGTGGCCGCGCTGGACGCGGACGGTGCCCGGCTCAGCGTCGTGTGCCAACCCCGCGACGCGGCGCTCTACACGTCCCTGGCGCCCGGCTCGCGGGTCGTCCCGGCGGCGGAGGCGGTGGCGACCAGGACCGCCCGGTTGACGTGGGAGCAGACGTCCCTGCCGCGGCTGGCGAACCGGCTCGGCGTGTCCGTCGTGCACTCGCCGCACTACACCGTGCCGCTGGCCAGCCGCGCGGCCTCGGTGGTCACGCTGCACGACGCGACCTTCTTCACCGACGCGGTGCTGCACTCGTCGGTCAAGGCCCGCTTCTTCCGGGCCTGGACCAGGGCTTCGCTGCGCCGGGCGGCGCTGTGCATCGTGCCGTCGCGGGCGACCGCGGACGAGCTGGCCCGGGTCGCGGGCGCGGACCGGCGGCTGCTGCACATCGCGCAGCACGGCGTGGAAACCGAGCGGTTCCACCCGCCGACGCCCGAGGAGGTGGCCGAGGTCCGGCGGATGCTGTCGTTGGGCGACGCGCCCTACGTCGCCTTCCTCGGCGCCCTCGAACCGCGCAAGAACGTCCCGGCGCTCATCCGCGGCTTCGCGCAGGCCTGCCGGGACCGGCCGAACCCGCCCGCGCTCGTGCTGGCCGGTCAGCCCGGCTGGGACGGCCAGGTGGAACGGGCGCTGGACGCCGTGCCGCACCGGGTCCGCGTGATCCGGGCGGGCTACCTGCCGTTCCCGTCGCTGGCCGGGTTCCTCGGCGGCGCGGAGCTGGTGGCCTACCCCTCGCTCGGCGAGGGCTTCGGCCTGCCGGTGCTGGAGGCGATGGCGTGCGGCGCGGCCGTGCTGACCACCCGGCGGTTGAGCCTGCCCGAGGTGGGCGGCGACGCGGTGGCGTACTGCGGGGTCGGCGCGGGTGACATCGCGGCGGCCCTGGGCGAGCTGCTGGACGACCCGTCCCGGCGTGCCGAGCTGTCCTCGGCCGCGGTGGTGCGGGCGAAGGACTTCTCCTGGTCCACGTCGGCCGCCCGTCACCGGCTGGCCTACGAACGCGCGGCCCGCTCGCAGCGCAGGCGCTGAGGACACCTTCCGGTCGAGTGTGCTTCCCCTTGCTTTTTGGATACCCCCTGGGGGTATAGTTCCGGGCATGAGGACATCCTGGTCAACGGCCGTTTCCGCGACGCTGCACTGCCTCACCGGCTGCGCCATCGGGGAGGTGCTCGGCATGGTCGTCGGGACCGCGCTCGGCCTGCCCGGCTGGGGCACCGTCGTGCTGGCCATCGCGCTGGCGTTCTTCTTCGGCTACGCGCTGACCCTGCGCGGCGTGCTGAAGACCGGTCTCGGCTTCGCCGCGGCGCTGAAGGTGGCGCTGGCCGCGGACACCGTGTCCATCGCGGTGATGGAGGTCGTCGACAACGCGGTCATGGTGGTGGTGCCCGGCGCGATGGACGCGGGCCTGTCGAACCCGCTGTTCTGGGGCGCGCTGGTGATCTCGCTGGTGGTGGCGTTCGTGCTGACCGTGCCCGTCAACCGGTGGCTCATCGCGCGCGGCAAGGGGCACGCCGTCGTGCACCACGCGCACCACCACTAGGGTGGCCGCCGTGACGCGTTACGGAGACGAGCTGGCGGTGGTGACCGTCACCTACTCGCCCGGTGAGACCCTCGACACCTTCCTGTCCACGCTGTCCGCCGCGACCACCCGACCGGTGTCGGTGGTGCTGGCGGACAACGGGTCCACCGACGGCGTGCCCGAGCGGGCCGCCGCCGAGCACCCGCACGTCACGTTCGTGCCGACCGGGGGCAACCTCGGCTACGGCGCGGGGGTGAACCGCGGGGTCGCGTCGCTGCCGGACTCCGTCGGGTGGGTCGTGATCGCCAACCCCGACCTGTCCTGGGGCGTGGGCAGCCTGGACGTGCTGCTGGAGGCGGCGAAGCGGTGGCCCCGGGGCGGCGCGTTCGGCCCGCTGATCCGCGAACCGTCCGGCGCGGTGTACCCGTCGGCGCGGCTGCTGCCGTCGTTGGGCCGCGGGGTGGGGCACGCGCTGTTCGCGGTCGTCTGGCCGTCGAACCCGTGGTCGCGCGACTACCGGCAGGCGGCGGCGTCACCGGAGGAGCGCACCGCCGGGTGGCTGTCCGGCTCGTGCCTGCTGATGCGGCGCGAGGCGTTCGACTCGGTCGACGGCTTCGACCCCCGCTACTTCATGTACTTCGAGGACGTGGACCTGGGCGACCGGCTCGGCCGGGCCGGGTGGCTGAACGTCTACGTGCCGGAGGCGGAGGTCGTGCACATCGGCGGCCACTCCACCCGGCGCGCGTCGGAGCGGATGCTCGCCGCGCACCACTCCAGCGCCTACCGCTACCTGGCCGACCGCCACCGGGGCCCGCTGTGGGCGCCGCTGATGCTGGCCGTGCGCGCGGGCCTGGCCCTGCGGCTGAAGATGATGACCCGCTGATCCCGCCCCGTCGACGACGGGTACGCCCTGTCGACGACGGGTCGACCGGGGGAGCGGTGATCACATGGCGCGGTAGTCGCGCGGCGAGAAGCGCGGACCCCGGCGGGGTTTCGTGACGCCCGAGGCGAGGACGTAGCGGACCGCGCGGTGGCGTTGGGGCGCGTAGGGGGCCAGCACTTCGGCCATGCCGTCGTCGTCGAGCGCCCCTCCCACCAGCGCCCAGCCGACGATGCCGGCCAGGTGGTAGTCACCGAAGCTGACCGCGTCCGGGTCGCCCCACGCCCGTTGCGCGACCTCCGCCGCCGTCCACACGCCGACGCCCGGCACCTTCCGCAGCAACGTGCGGCCTTCCTCGCCGCCCAGCTCGGCCGCGCGTTCCAGCCGGTGCGCGACCTGGGCCGCCGCGATCAGGGCACGGCGACGCCCGCCGTCGACCCCGGCCCGGTGCCACTCCCAGTCCGTGACGCCCAGGATCGCCCGCGGCGTCGGCGGGACGTACAGGCCGGCCGCACCGGGCGCGGGCGTACCGAACCGGCGGGTCAGCTCCCGGTACGACCGGAACGCCTCGATGCCGGTGACCTTCTGCTCCAGGATCGCGGGCAGCAGCGCGTCCCACACCCGTCCCGTCGCGCCCAGCCTGATCCCCGGACGTCGTCGCCGCGTCTGCTCCACCAGCGGGTGGTGGCACTCGAACGCCGAGTCGTCGTCGCCCGCGCCCAACAACGCCGGCAGCCCGTCGAGCAGCCACTCCGCGCCGTCACCCCACGCGTCCGCCTCCACCACGTCGGTGCGGCGGACGCGCAGGGTGCCCGGCCCGGCCGGCGTGTTGGCGGCCAGCCACACCCCGTCGCCGGTGCGGAACGTCGGATCGCCCGCACCCCGCCGCAACGGCATCAGCAGCGCGGCGAGGTCCACGGGGAACGTCGGCGTCCACGTCCTGCGCATCACGGCACACCACCTGGCTCACATCACCGGAACTTCACGTCACCGGAACCGCACGTCGTCCGGGCACGCCACCCGGCCGACGTCCACCCGTCATCATCCGCACTCACACGTCGGCGGAGAAGCGCACCCCGCCCTCGGGCAGCACGACGCCCGGCCACACCCGCGCGCCGTTGATCAGCTCGCACCGCGCGCCGACCACCGCGTTGTCACCGATCACCGCGTCCGACACCACCGCACCGGTCTGCACCAGCGAGTTCGCGCCGAGCACGCTGCGCTCCACGCGCGCGCCCTCCCCGACCACCGCGCCGTCGAACAGCACCGAGCCGTCCACCACCGCACCCGCGGCGACCGTGCAGCCCGTGCCGATCGTCGAGCCGCCCGTCACCACGGCGTCCGGGTCGACCGCCGCGCCTTCGAGGATCACCGCGTCACCCTGAAGTGTGAGCGCGGCCGTCGGCGCGACCCCGCGCACCAGGTCCGCCGAACCCTGCACGAACGCGGCCGGCGTGCCCAGGTCCAGCCAGTACGACGCGTCGACGTACCCCTGCACCCGCGCGCCCGCCGCCAGCAGGCCGGGGAACGTCTCCCGCTCCACCGACACCGGTCGACCAGCGGGGATGTCCTCGATCACCTCGCGGCGGAACACGTAGCAGCCCGCGTTGATCTGGTTCGTCGGCGGGTTCTCGGTCTTCTCCAGGAACGCCGTGACGCGGCCGTCGCCGTCGGTCGGGACGCAGCCGAACCGGCGCGGGTCGTCCACCCGGACCAGGTGCAGCGTCACGTCGGCCTCGGCCTCGCGGTGCGTGCGGACCGCGGCCCGCAGGTCGACGCCCGACAGGATGTCGCCGTTGAACACGAGCACGTCGCGTTCGCGCAGCTTGTGGGCGACGTTGCGGATCGCGCCCGCCGTGTCCAGCGGCACGTCCTCGACCACGTACTCCAGCTCCAGGCCGAGCGCCGCCCCGTCACCGAAGTGCTCCTGGAACACCTCGGCCTTGTAGGACGTGCCCAGCACGACGTGGGTGATACCGGCTTCCCTGATCCGCGACAGCAGATGGGTGAGGAACGGCACCCCAGCGGTCGGCAGCATGGGCTTGGGCGCGGACAGGGTCAGCGGCCGGAGTCGGGTTCCCTTGCCCCCGACCAGAACCACCGCCTCGGCGCCTTGCAGCTCCGACATGCCGTTTTTCCTCCTCGGCTTACTTCCACCCGTGGTTTGCGAATACTCTGGCACGAGCACTCCGGCGGCACGGGCGGTGGTCCATGTCGGGGAGCGCCACCGATCGGCACGCCGGCGTTCCCCCAGCCGGCCCAAGGCACACGCAGGAGAGATCCGGATGGACCCCCGCGCTCGGGCCGACGCGGCGCTCGCCCGTGCTCGTGCACGTGGCATCCACGTCGTGACGCCGGACAACATGACGTCGCCCATGGACTCGTCGTCGACCCAGCAGATCCCGCGAGCCATGGTCAACGCGGTCGACCCGCGGGCCGACGACCCGGACTCGACCATGGTGCTGGCCGCGCACGTCGCCGCAGGTCGGCCCGCGCCGCCTCCGCCGCCACCGGCTCCCGAGCCCGAACCGGAGCTGCGCGTGGCCCCCGGCCCCGTGCCGACGGTCCAACAGGTGCCCACCGCGCGCCCGAGCCTGTCCCAACGCCTGTCCGGCGGCCAGGACCAACGCCCCTCAGGCCTGTCCCAACGCCTGAACGGCGACGCCTGACCCCCACCTCCCGCGAGAGTCCTACCTCCACACCGCGAGAGTCCTACGTCCAGACCGCGAGAGTCCTACGTCCACGACACCTGAGTTCAACGCTCAAGACGACCAGCGTTAGGCGTGAGCGTTGAACTCGG
>NZ_JBFAAX010000093.1:0-17563 GCF_040639995.1 Actinosynnema sp. NPDC023658
GGCTGACGGGGTGGCTGCGCGGGCTCGGGTGGGGGGGGGTGGCCGCGGACCCGGTCCGGACTACCCGGTGCAGTTGGGGACGGCGGGGGAGCTGCCGACGCAGTTGTTCGGGGTGTTGGCGCTGATCGGTGAGGAGGTGGTGGTCATGGTGCCGTTGGCCCGGAGCACACCGCCCGCCGTGAGCAGCGCGCCGTTGGCGGTCACCGCGGTGGTGGTGAGCGTCGTCGCGGTGGAGTCCACCGCGGCGATCCCGGCGCCCCGTCCGGCCGTGTTGTGGTCGATGACCAGCGGGTTGCCGGTGACCCCGGTGGTCGTCAAGGTGCCGCGGAGCCCGTTGTAGATGCCGCCGCCGTCCCGGAGCGCGGTGTTGCCGGACACCGGGCTGCGGGTGAGCGTCGCGGCGGGGGCGGTGCCGCTCGGCGTGTCGGCGTTGGCCAGCCCTCCGCCGTCGAGCGCGGCGTGGTTGCCGCTGAGGCTGCTCTTGGTCAGCGTCACCGCGCCGCGGTTGAGGATGCCGCCGCCGCTGCCGGTCGTGCTGCCGTTGGTGAAGGCGACCGACGTGGTGAGCGTGAGGCTGCCGGTGCCGGAGACCTCCGCGATGCGGAACAGCAGCGGCGAGCCGCGGGTGATCGTCGCGGGCCCGATCATCTCGATGGGTGTGGTGATGACCGGGAGCCCGTTGTCCGGCCCGCCGTGAGCGGAGGTGAGGCTGTAGGTGCAGCCCCCCGCGAGGGTCAACGTGTCCGCCGCGGCGGTCGAGTTGGCCAGGTTGACCGCCACGACGAGGGCGTTCTCACCGCAGGCCACCGGAATGGTGGCCGCCTGGGCCGCGGGCGTGAGTGCCACCATGCCCGCGGCCAGCGCGGTGGTGCCCAGGAGCACTCGGACTGTGGTGCGGATGCGTCGCATGACGCCTGCTTCCTGCTCGCCAAGCCTCTCGGGGCGTTCTCGCGCCGACAAGGGGCGGTTCGTGAAACCCCGCCTCGGGGAATGGCCCCGTGATCGGGCCAACCTTTCGGAGGGATTCTGGAGCAACGAGGAAAGCATATGCTGACGTCACAACGGTGTATACCGCCATGCGATGAAAAGAGGAATTGCCTAGCCTGAATGATGGTATCGGAAAAATGCTCGCGAATGTCCGATCAGCGGCAGGATGGGAAAACGCGAGCCCGACTCAGACCTGCACGGTCGGCAGCACCACGATCTGCCGCAGGTTCACCTGCTTGGGCCGGCTGGTGGCGAACCCGACCACGTCACCGATGTCGGCCGGGTTCAGCGGGGGCACCTGCTCCCGCCACGCCGCCAGGTGCGCGTCCACCTCGGGGTTGTCCATGTGGTCGGCCAGCTCGCTGGTGACCAGGCCGGGCTCGACGTTCGTCACCCGCACGCCCAGCGGGCCCAGCTCGGTGCGCAGGTTCGCGGACAGGTGCGTGACCGCGGCCTTGGTCGCGGTGTAGACGGCGTAGTTGGGGAAGGTCAGGTGCGCGCCGATGGACGAGATGTTCACCAGGTCGGCGGTGCCCTCCGCGCCCGCCCCGACCAGGTCGGAGGTGAACGCCCTGGTCACGTTGAGCAGGCCCTTGACGTTGGTGTCGATCATCCGGTGCCACTCGTCGTCGCGGCCCTCGGTGACGGGGTTCGCGAGCATCACGCCCGCGTTGTTCACCACCAGGTCGACCCGGCCGAACGCGCGGTGGACGGCCTCCACGGCCCCGGTCAGGTCACCGGTCACGTCGGCGGCGACGGCCAGCGCCTGCCCGCCCTCGGCGGCGATCTTGTCGGCCAGCTCGGTGAGCCGGTCCGCGCGGCGGGCCAGCAGCGCGACCTTCGCCCCCGACCGGGCGAGGACGAGGGCGATCTCGGCGCCGATGCCGCTCGCGGCACCGGTGACGACGGCAGTGCGGTTGTTCAGGTCGTAGGTCATGGCAAGAACACTGGTCCTCGTCGAGCGGGTTACCGGAGGCCCTGGTCAGCCTGTGGGACCGCGTTCCCCAGGTCTGCCAGTACCCAGGTTGGGGGACCGGGGCACGGCCATACTGGGTGGGTGAACCACGATCTGGGCGAGTTCCTCCGCAGCCGCCGGGCCCGCGTGCGCCCGGACGACGTCGGCCTGCCCGGTGGCGGACGCCGCCGCGTCCCCGGCCTGCGGCGCGAGGAGCTGGCGCTGCTGGCGGGCGTGAGCGTGGACTACTACATGCGCCTGGAGCAGGGCCGCACCCCGGCCGTCTCCGACTCCGTGCTCGACGCCGTGGCCCGCGTGCTGCGCCTGGACGAGACCGAACGCGCCCACCTGCGCAACCTCGTCCGACCGGCCCCCACCAGGCGTCCCGCGCCGCAGCGCGTCCGCCCCGGCCTGTGGCGGCTGCTGGAGGTGGTGGACGACGTGCCCGCGTTCGCCATGGGCCGCCGCTCGGACATCCTGGCGTGGAACCCGCTGGCCGACGCCCTGTACGGCTTCGGCGCGCTCCAACCGGAGGACCGGAACTCGGCCAGGCACACGTTCCTGCTCCCCGAGGCCCGCACGTTCTACCGCGACTGGCCCGCGGTCGCCGCCGACATGGTGGCCTTCCTCAGGCTCGACGCGGGCCGCTACCCCGACGACACCAGGCTCGCCGCGCTGGTGGGGGAGCTGTCGGTGAAGGACGAGACGTTCCGCAAGCTGTGGGCGCAGCACAAGGTGCAGGAGAAGACCCACGGCACCAAGCTCATGCACCACCCCGTCGTCGGTGACCTGGACCTGGACTACGAGACCCTGCGACCCAGCGGCGACCCGGACGTCGTCCTGGCCGTCTACACGGCGAAGGCCGGCTCGCCCAGCGAGGAGCGGCTGAAGCTGCTGGCCAGCTGGGCCGCGTCCGCGGTCGACGCCTGACGTACGAGGCGGTGGGGATCCGCCGAAGCGCGGATCGCCCGTTCCGCCTCAGGAACAGCGCGTGCCCTCGGACGGCAGCTTCAGGTCGATCAGGTAGGTCTGCCCGGCCTGGTCCACGCACTCGTTGCCCTGCAGGAACACGGTGTGCTGGTTGCCCTCGAACGTCAGCAGCCCGCCACCCAGCTCCTTGGCCAGGCTCACCCCCGCCTCGTACGGCGTGGCCGGGTCACCGGTCGTCGAGATCACCAGCACCGGCGGCAGCCCCGCCACCGGCTTGTGCTCCTGCACGGTCGGCGGCACCGGCCAGAACGCGCACGCGTCCAGCGCGCCGGCGGCCGGCTGGCCGTCGTCGAGGAACGGCGCGGCCTGCTTGTACCGCCGCGCCACGTCGTTCAACACGTTCTTGTCGGTCACCCGCGGCTCGTCCACGCACTTCACCGCGACGAACGCGTCGGTGATGGTCGAGTAGTGGCCTTCCTTGTCCCGGTCGAAGTAGTTGTCGGCCAGCAGCATCAGCACGTCACCGCGGTTGTTCTTCAACTCCGTCAACCCGGTGTTCAGCGGCGCCCACAACTCCTCCGAGTACATCGCCTGGATCGCACCGGTGATCGCGTCGTTGTACGACAGCTTCCGGTCGCCCACCGCCACCGGCCGCTGCGCCAGCGGCAGCGTCAGGTCCCGGAACGCCTGGTTCGCCTTCGACGGGTCCGCGCCCAACGCGCAGTCCTGCCGCTTCGCGCACCACGCCGCGAACGCGTCGAACGCCTTCTGGAACCCCGCGCCCTGCGCGATCAGCGACTCCACCTGGTTCTGCGTCGGGTCCACCGCGCCGTCCAGCACCAGCGCCCGCACGTTGCCCGGGAACGCCTGCGCGTACGACGCGCCGATGTGCGTCCCGTACGAGTACCCCAGGAAGGTCAGCTTCTCGTCGCCCAACGCGGACCGCATGACGTCCAGGTCGCGCACCACGTCCCGCGTGCCCACGTTGGCCAGCACGTCGGCCCCCGTCATCGCCGCGCACTTCTCCGCGTACGCCTTGTTCTCCGACTCGGTCTCCGCCACCCCCGCCGGTGACGCGTCCAGGTCGTCGTCCAACCGGTCGGCGTCCCGCTCCGCGTCGGTCAGGCACCTGACCTGCGGCTCGCTCGCCCCGATGCCCCGCGGGTCGAACCCGACCAGGTCGAACCGCTCGCCCAGCGCCGACGTCCGCACCTGCGCGCCCAGGCTCGCCGCCGCCGCCATGCCGGACGCGCCCGGACCACCGGGGTTCATGATCAACGACCCGATCCGGTCACCCGTCGCGGCCTGCCGCAGCAACCCGAGCTTGATCGTGCGGCCCTCGGGCTTGCCGTAGTCGAGCGGCACCTCCAGCCGGGCGCACTCGATCGACTTCTTGCTCTTGAACAGCGACGTCGTCGTGCCCGTCGTGGCGTACGGCGCGCAGTCCTCCCAGCCCAGCTCCTGGCCGTAGAACCGCTCCAACCCGGCGGGCACCACCCCGGCCGGCCCTCTCTGCTCCACCGACGTGCCCGGGGTGGGAGAGCCGGGCAGCACGCTCGTGCACGAGGCGAGGAGCGGGAGGGCGAGGAACAGCATCATCCGACGGCGCACAGGTTCGATCGTAGGTGTGACTCGTCGGCCACAACGCCCGCCAAGCTCGCGCCGAGTGAGCGAGAATGCCCCCATGCCACAGCTCCGACTCGCCCTCGCCCAGGTCAACGCCTGTGTCGGCGACCTGGCCGGCAACACCGAACTCGTCGTCGAGTGGTCCCGCAAGGCCGTCGAGGCAGGCGCCCACCTCGCGGTCTTCCCCGAGATGGCGCTGACCGGGTACCCGGTCGAGGACCTGGCCCTGCGCGTCTCCTTCGCGGAGGCGTCCAAGGAGGCCCTGACCGCGCTCGCGACCAGGCTGGACGAGGCGGGGTGCGGCGAGCTGGCGGTGTTCGTCGGCTACCTCGACCGCGACGAGCGCGGCATGCGCAACTCCGCCGCCGTGCTGCACCGGGGCGGGGTGGTGGCGCGGCAGCACAAGCACCACCTGCCGAACTACGGCGTGTTCGACGAGCGCCGCTACTTCACGCCCGGCGACACGCTGGACGTCGTGCGCGTGCACGGCCTCGAGGTCGGCATGGTGATCTGCGAGGACCTGTGGCAGGACGGCGGCCCCGTCGCCGCCCTCGGCGAGGCGGGCGTCGACCTGGTGGTCTCGCCGAACGCCTCGCCGTACGAGCGGAACAAGGACGACGCCCGGCTCCCGCTGGTGGCGCGGCGCGCGGTCGAGGCCGGTGCGCCGCTGGCCTACGTCAACCTGATCGGCGGGCAGGACGAGCTGGTGTTCGACGGCGACACCATGGTCGTCAACGCCGAGGGCGCGCTGATCACCCGCGCGCCCCAGTTCGTCGAGCACCTCGTCGTCCTGGACGTGGACCTGCCGGGCGGCGCTCCGCGCACCGAGGGCAACTACGGCGGCTTCGCCGTCCACCGCCGCTCCCTGAGCGACGACCCGCTCCCGGCCTACACCCCGCTGCCCGTGCCGGAACCCGCCGAACCGCTGTCCGACGAGGCCGAGGTGTGGCACGCGCTGGTCACCGGCCTGCGCGACTACGTGCACAAGAACGGCTTCCGCTCGGTCGTCCTCGGGCTCTCCGGCGGCATCGACTCGGCCGTCGTCGCCTCGCTGTCGGTGGACGCGCTCGGCGCCGACCACGTGTACGGCGTGTCCATGCCCTCGGTGTACTCGTCGGACCACTCGAAGTCCGACGCCTACGACCTCGCCCAGCGCACCGGCTGCCACTACTCGGAGCAGCCGATCGCGGACATGGTCGGCGTCTTCGTCGACCAGCTCGGGCTGACCGGGCTGGCCGAGGAGAACGTCCAGGCGCGGTGCCGCGGCGTCACGCTGATGGGGTTGTCCAACCAGCACGGGCACCTGGTGCTGGCGACCGGCAACAAGACCGAGCTGGCCGTCGGCTACTCGACCATCTACGGCGACGCGGTCGGCGGGTTCGCGCCCATCAAGGACGTGCTCAAGACCCTGGTGTGGGACCTGGCGCGGTGGCGCAACGCGCAGGCCGAGAAGCTGGGCGAGATGCCGCCCATCCCGGAGAACTCGATCAGCAAGCCGCCGTCGGCCGAGCTGCGCCCCGGGCAGGTCGACACCGACTCGCTGCCGGACTACGAGCTGCTCGACTCCGTGCTGGACGACTACGTGGAAGGCGACAAGGGCTACCGCGACCTGATCGCGATGGGGTTCTCGCACGAGCTGGTGGACAAGGTGCTGCGGATGGTCGACAAGGCCGAGTACAAGCGCCGCCAGTACCCGCCGGGCACCAAGATCACGTTCAAGGCCTTCGGCCGCGACCGCCGGCTGCCCATCACCAGCGGCTGGCGCGAGGGCTGACCGCACCCCGCCGGGTGCCGAGGTTCAGGCGGTGGCGGCCGTTCCACCGGGTGCGGCCGTCGCCGTCGTCGCCTTGGCCTTCCTCGGGGTGCGGTCGACGCCGAGCGCGCCCGCGATCGCCAGCGCCCCGAGGACCATCAGCACGATGGCGAGCAGCCAGGCCAGCGCGAGGAGGCTCGCCACCGGCCAGACGAGCACCACGACCCCGCCGATCGCGGTGACGGCGCCGGAGAACACCGACCACCCGCTCTTGCCGAAGCCGTGGAAGATCTCGGCCACCCCGCCCACGACCCAGGTCGCGCCGAGCAGCAGCGCCAGCACCGCGATGGTCTGGAACGGGGCCCGCAGGCACAGGATGCCCGCGACCAGCGCCAGCAGCCCGGCCACCGCCAGCAACCACCGCTGACGTCCCGCGGTGTCCGAGGAGAACGAGCTCACCAGCCAGAACACGCCGGTGACGAGCATCTCCAGGCCGAACAGGACGGCGGCGGTCAGCAACGTGAGGCCCGGCCAGAGCAGCACGGCCAGCCCGATCAGGACGGTGATCACCCCGAAGGTGATCCACAGTGCTTTCGGCTGGCCCGCCGGTGACTCGGCACTTGTGGTCTGACCAGCGGTGTTCGCATCGGGATGTGTCATGGGCCCATCGTCCGTCCGGCCATTCGGCCCCGCAGCGCCATCGCAGCGGTTCCACCGTTCGGTCTAGTTCGGTGTCGAGGCCGGTGACCCACCGCACATTCCATCTCCACCGTTGGAGTTAGGCGGCATCGCGTCGTACGCTAAATCCAACGCTTGAGTTGGAATCAGGCAGTCGTTGGTCGGTCATTGGTCGTCGAAGGCAGGAATCCGGTGTCGCACCCCGCTCGCACCCAGTCAGTCCTCACCCGTCCGCCCGTGCTGGTGGGCGTCCTGGTCGCGGCCGTGATCCTGGCAGTCGGCCAGCTCTACCTGACCGTGCCGCTGCTGCCCGGCGTGGCCGAGCGCTACGGCGTCCCCCTCTCCGCCGCCGCTTGGGTCGGCGGCGGCTTCGGCTTCGCGTTCGCCCTGGGCAACCTCGTCTTCGGCACCATCTCCGACCGCTACGACCGACGTCACGTGATGGCGTTCGGCCTGGCCCTCGGTGCCGTGATCGGCCTGGTCGCCGGCGCGTCGACCGCCTTCGCCCCACTGCTCGCCGCCCGCGTCGTGCAGGGCTTCCTCGCCGCCGCGATCCCGTCCGTGGCCCTGGCGTACGTGGCCGAGGCCCTCCCGCCCGCACGCCGCGCGGTCGGCCTGACGGCGGTGTCCGGCTCGTTCCTGCTGGCCGGCCTGCTGGGCCAGGCCTACGCGCTCGGCGTCGACAAGGCCATCGGCTGGCGCTGGGTGTTCTGGCTGCTCGTGCCCGTGCTGCTGGCCGTCGCCCTGACCGTCACCCGGCTCCCCGCGGTCCCACGCCCCACCCCCACCGCCCTCACCACGACCTTCACCCGCCTAGGTGAACTCCTCCGCCGCCCACCGCTCCTCGTGGCGTACGCGGGCGCGATCACCCTCCTGCTGACCTTCGTCGGCATGTACACCGCCCTGACCGCGACCGTCGGTGAGCGCTACGGCATCCACGCCGCCGCGGACCTGCTCCTGCTGCGCCTGCCCGGCCTGCCGGGCATCGCGCTGGGCCTGTTCGCGGGCCCGCTGATCGCCCGCTTCGGCCCGCACCGCGTCGCCCCCGCCGCCTTCCTGCTCGCCGCGGCCGGCCTGACGCTGGAAGCCGTCTCCACCACCCTGCCCGTGCTGCTCGTGGGCAGCGCGATCTTCGTGGCCGGCCTGGCCGTGACCATCCCCGCGCTGGTCGCGCTGGTGGGCCGCGCGTCCGGCGAGGCTCGGGGCGCGGGCCTGGCGGGCTACGGCTTCCTGGTCGGCCTGGGCGGCGGCATCAGCCCGGTCCTCGTGACGGCCCTGGCACCGGCCGGCTTCGCCGTCGTCTGCCTCACCCTGGCCGGCCTGCTGCTCCTCGCAGCGGCCACCCTGGTCCTGGGCCCACGTCCAGCTCCCATCCCCGCCGCCGCCTGACCCCGTCCGCCGCAGTCCCCCTCGCCCGGCGATGCACTCCCGTGCCTGCCGCCTGACCATCCACCCCGTCCCGCCTGACTCATCCACCCCCGTGCCCGCACCTGACCCGTTCACCTCCCCGTGCCCTCTGCCCCGAACGTGATCGGGCCGGGTGCCTGGCTCGGGGCTGGGCGGTGCGATCGAAATCCGCCGGGGCGGAGTCGGGGTGGGCGGGGTGCGGTGGGTGGCTGGTCGGGCGGGTGGTCTGGCGGAGCCGGTGGCGGCTGGCGTACGTCACCGGCGGTGGCCGGCGTACGTGAGTGGTCGGCGGAGGGGCAGTCGGCGGAGGGGCGGTCGGCGGAGTGGGTGGTCGGCGGGGTTGCGGTTCCTCGATTCAACCGAGGTGCGGTAACAGTGTTTCCGTACATTTTCGGGTCATGATCACCCGATCGTGTTCGGTTCCGGCGCGGTGGCGAGCCGGTGACAGGAGCCTAATCCGAAGTCCTGACCTGCGCAGATGATGCCATCCGCCGAGCCGCCTCGACCACCGCCGCACGGCGGCGCGCGACCCCCTCGGCACCGGTCACCATCCGGGCCACCTGGGGCACGGCCAGCCACCACGACGTCAACGACATGATCATGAACACCAGGTCGGCGGCTTCCGCCCCCGCGACCAGCACGCCCTCCGCCTGCGCCGCCCGGAACGCCTCGACCTTGCGCCGGTAGTGCGCGGCCCGTCCGTCCTCGTCGGGCACGGCCCCGTCCCCGTACGCCAACGCCTCCCACTGCAGCAACCGCACCAGGTGCGGGTTGGCGACGTGGTAGTCGAAGCACCGGCCCGCGTAGTCCCCGACGTCCCGCAGCCCGTTCAGCGGCACGGCCGCCGCGATCTTCGCCATCTCGTCCGACAACACCGTGGTGAACAGCTGTTCCTTGTCACCGAAGTAGTTGTAGAGCCGTTCCTTGTTGACCCCGGCCCGCGCCGCGATCCGCTCCACCCGAGTGCCCGCCAACCCGTGCGCGGCGAACTCCACGACCGCCGCCTCCTTCAGGCGCCGACGCGTCTCCTCGGTGTTCCAGGCCACCCCGCGATGATAACCAACCGAAACGTTGCCTTCACGAACGATCACCCGGACCAGAACCCGAACCCGACGCGGAATCAGAAGCAGAACCGGCGCGCGGCAGCAGCAACGACACCAGCGCCCCGACACCGCAGATCACCGCCGTGATCCAGAAGATCTCGTGGTACTCCGTCAGCAACGCGTCCGTCAGCGCCTCCCGGTACGCCTGCGCCTTCGCGGCGAACTCCTCCGGCGACATCCCGAACGGCAACGGCGTGTCCAGGTCCGCCGTCAGCTCGCGGAACCGGTGCAGGCCCCAGGCCGACAGCGCGGCCACGCCGACCAGCATCCCGGTCATCCGCGCCACCACCACGGCCGCCGACGCGACACCGTGCTGCGACGACGGCACGGCGCGCAGCACCGCCGCCGACACCGGCGCGATCACCAACCCCAACCCGAACCCGGCCACCGCCAGGTCCCGCCCCACCACGAACGACGACACGGAAGCCGGCCACTGCGCGATCAGCGCGTACGCACCGCCGGCGACGACCAACCCGCCGAACGACACCCACCGGTCACCCAGCCGCGTGCGCGAGGCCAACCACCCGCCGACCAGCGCGCCCACCGGCAACGCGATCAGGAACCGCGCCAGCATCGCCGCCGCGGCGGCCGAGTCACGCCCCAACACGGTCTGCGCGAACAACTCGACGTCCACCAACGTCACCATCAGCGCCGCACCGGCCGCCAACGACACACCCAGCGACGCCAGGAACGGCCGCACGGCCACCCCGGCCGGGTCCAGCAGCCGCACCGGCGACCGCCGCTCCCACAGCACGAACCCGACGAACACCACCGCCGACCCGCCGAGCGCCGGCAACCCCCACGACGGCAGCACCGAGTGCGACGGGTCCGGGTTGTAGAGCGCGACGACCAGCAGGGCCAGCGCCGACGCCAGCAACCCGCCACCGACGAAGTCGATCCGAACGGGAGACGCCGGAGATGCCGGAGACCCGACCGACCCGACCGAGCGCGGCACGGTCACCTGCACGACCACCATCGCGACCGCGGCCAGCGGCAGGTTCACCCAGAACACCCACCGCCAGCTCTGCGGCTCCACCGACTCGAAGAACGACCAGGCGTTGAACAACGACGCCAACCCGACGCCGTACAGCGTGCCCAGCACGCTGCCCAACTCCTGCGCCGCGCCCACCACGCCCAACGCCGACGCACGTCGCTGCGCCGACCACAGGTCCGCGACCAGCGCCATCGTCACCGGCAGCAACGCCCCACCGGCCAGCCCCTGCACGACCCGCCCCGCCACCAGCACCGGCAGGTCACCGGCCAGCGCCGTCACCGCCGAGCCGACCGCGAACCCGAGCAGGCACAGGTGCAGCACCAGCCGCCGCCCGAACCGGTCGGACAGCTGCCCCAGCAGCGGCATCCCGGCGACGTACCCGAGCAGGTACCCGGTGACCACGGGCGTCGCGCGCTCCAGGTGGTTCACCGGGATGCCCAGGTCGCGCACCATGTCCACGAGCACGCCGACGACCACGTACGCGTCCAGCGCGCCGAGCAGCACCGCCGCCGCACCGGCCCCGATCGCGAGCCGACGGGCCTTCACCCCGGCCGCCTCCACCGCGGAGCTCACGCGGGCGGTGAAACGGTGACGGGCTTGTTGAGGTCGGACAGCTCGATCGTCACCTTCGCCCCGCTCGGCAGCGTGAACAGCGCCTTCTGCAGCTTCTCGTCCCGCACCGAGAACTCCGAGGCGACGTCGGCGTCGATGCCCGGCACCAGCCCGGCGACCACGTCACGCGGCACGGTCGCCCGCACGACCGCCACCCCGTCGTCGTGGGAGACGGTCTTCGCGTCCCGGGCGTCCGCCAGCACGCGGGCCACACCCCGGTCGGGGTCCAGGATCGCGGTCGGGTCGTACACCTGACCGGCCAGCGCCGCGGGCAGCTTGGTGAACCCGCCGGTCGGCCCCTTGAAGTACAGGTCCTTGCCGACCAGCACGTACTCGACCTCGATCAGCTGGCCGAACTGCTCGACCTTCGCCCGGCCCCGCGACTCGCCCTCGGCGTTCAGGTCGCCCTCCGCGTCCTTCACGGTCACGCCGGGCAGCTCGCCGTCGACCTTGATCGTGAAGTGGGTGCTGGTCACCGACTTCATCCCCGCGGAGGCCTTGGCCAGCACGTCCGGCCCGTCGGGCAGGGACGACCCGGCGCCACCGGAGGACGTGCAGCCCGCCGTGAGGGCGAGGGCGAGCACGAGCGACCCGATCAGGGCGCGACGAGGGAACATGGGTGAATCGTAGGTCCAGCGGTCGCGCCGGCACGGCGAAACACCCCCGCACGCCCATGACCTGCGCAATCACTCGTGCGTGGCAAACGGCGCAGCGCGTTCGGCCGAGTCGGCAACGCGCCCGTCACCGTCCTTACCTAGGCTTCGTGTCATGAACCGCCAGCAGGAGTTCGTGCTCCGCACCCTCGAGGAACGCGACATCAGGTTCGTCCGGCTCTGGTTCACGGACGTCCTGGGTTTCCTCAAGTCGGTCGCGATCGCGCCCGCCGAGCTCGAAGGGGCCTTCAGCGAGGGCATCGGCTTCGACGGCTCCGCCATCGAGGGCTTCGCCCGGGTGTACGAGTCGGACATGGTGGCCAAGCCGGACCCGTCGACGTTCCAGGTGCTGCCCTGGCAGACGCCGGACAAGAGCCACTACTCGGCGCGGATGTTCTGCGACATCGCGATGCCGGACGGCTCGCCGTCGTGGGCCGACCCGCGGCACGTGCTGCGCCGCACCCTGGCCAAGGCCAGCGAGGCGGGCTTCACCTGCTACGTGCACCCCGAGATGGAGTTCTTCCTGCTCAAGGGCCTGCCGGACGACGGGAGCGAGCCGCTCCCGGCCGACAACGGCGGTTTCTTCGACCAGACCAGCCACGAGACCGCGACCCACTTCCGCCGCCACGCCATCGAGGCGCTGGAGGCCATGGGCATCTCGGTCGAGTTCAGCCACCACGAGGGTGCGCCCGGCCAGCAGGAGATCGACCTCCGCTACGCCGACGCGCTCACCATGGCCGACAACGTGATGACGTTCCGGTACGTCATCAAGGAGGTCGCGATCACGCAGGGCGTGCGCGCCTCGTTCATGCCCAAGCCGTTCACCGACCAGCCCGGCAGCGGCATGCACACCCACGTCAGCTTGTTCGAGGGCGACCGCAACGCGTTCTACGACGCCGAGGACCCCTACCAGCTGTCCGACACCGGCAAGATGTTCGTCGCCGGCCTGCTCAAGCACGCCCGCGAGATCTCCGGCGTCACGAACCAGTGGGTGAACTCCTACAAGCGCCTGATCGTGGGCGGCGAGGCGCCGACGGCGGTCTGCTGGGGCCACGCGAACCGGTCCGCGCTGGTGCGCGTGCCGATGTACTCGCCGGGCAAGTCGTCGTCCCGCCGCGTCGAGATCCGCTCCCTGGACTCCGCGTGCAACCCGTACCTGGCGTACGCGGTGATACTGGCCGCCGGCCTCAAGGGCATCGAGAAGGGCTACGAGCTGCCGCCGCCCGCCGAGGACGACGTGTGGTCGCTGACCGACCGGGAACGGCGTGCCGCCGGCTACGACAACCTGCCGCAGAACCTCGGTGAGGCGTTGACCGAGATGGAGAACTCCGAACTGCTGCCCGAAGCGCTGGGCGAGCACGTGTACGACTTCTTCCTGCGCAACAAGCGCACCGAGTGGGACGCCTATAGGCGCAGCGTGACCCCGTACGAGCTGCGCACCCTGTTGCCCGTCCTGTGAGGGAGACACCCGTGCGGGTGGTCCACACCGGGCACTCGGAGAAGCTAGGTTTGCAGACCGTGACCGAGGTGCCCGCGCGTTCGGAATCCCGTCCCACGTTCATCGCCTGCACGGTGGCCACGGCCGCCGAGCTGCCCGCGGTGAAGGTGCTGTCCAGCTCGTTCCTGGCGGCCCACCCCACGGCCAGGTTCATGGCGCTGGTGGTCGACGCCCAGCCGGAGCACTCCGGTCCGGGCCTCGCGACCCCCTCCGACCTGGGCATGAGCCAGGACGAGCTGGCCGAGCTGGCGACCGGCTGCACCGCCGCGCAGCTGTGCGGCGTGCTGCGGCCGAAGCTGCTGGAACAGCTGCTGGGCCAGGGCGTGCCGGTGCTCTACCTGGACCCGTGGGTGCAGGTGCTCAGCCCGCTCACCGAGCTGGTCGAGACCGCCGTCCGACGCGGGCCGCTGGTCCTGCTGCCGCGGGCGCTGCGGCCGCTGCCGGACGACGGGCTGCGGCCCACGCCGACCGAGCTGCTGGAGACCGGCGTCTTCGACCCGGGGTTCCTGCTGGTCGCACCGGGTGCCGAGCCGTTCCTCCAGACCCTCGGTGAGCAGCTGCGCCGGACCCCGGACGCCACCAAGGCCGTGCTCGACACGGCACCCGCGCTGGTGAACGTGCACGTGCTGCGGGACGCGACGGTCGGCCTGTCGGTGTGGAACGCCGCGCAACGCGACCTCCACCGCGGCCCGGACGGGACGTTGACGATCCTCGGTGAGCCGGTCCGCACGGTCCACTTCGCGGGCTTCGACCCCCACCGCCCGTGGCTGCTGTCCGCGGACTTCGCCGACCGCCCCCGCGTGCTGCTGTCGGAACACCCGCAGCTGGCGGAGCTGTGCACGGCGTACCGGGCGGACCTGGTGCGCAAGGGCCACACGCCGCAGCGGGTGCGGTACGGCTTCGGCCAGCTCCCGGACGGCACCCGGATCCCGGACGAGCTGCGCGCGGACTACCGCGAGGCCTCCCGGACCCACCCGGGCTCCGCCTTCAGCCCGCAAGGCTGGACCCGAACCGCCCCGCTCGCCCCGGACGCGCCGATCCCAGCGGTCACCGCCACGCCCGCCGTCGACGCGCCGCCGGTCCGGATCAACGGCACCTTGCCGACCTCCACCGCTGCGAGCCCGGCCGACGCGGACCCCGCCGACACCCCGGTCGACCTCGACCCGGTCGCCGCCGCGCCGACCTCCGACACCGAACCGGCCTCCGACGCCCAGCCGACGATCGACGTCGAGTCGACCACCGACCGCGCGGAGTCCGGACCCGAGCGCGCGCCCGAATCGGAGTCCGGCCCCGAAACCACGCCTGACCCGGAAACCTCACCCGAACCCCGGTCCGAGGCGACCCCGGACCCCGCGCCAGAGGCCGACCAGGCCCGGCCGGACGTGGCCGAACCCGCCTCCGACCTGCCCCGACCGGACGCCGTCGAGAGCACCGCCGTCCCACCCGCGACCTCGACCGCCCCGCCGGCTGCCTCACCCGCGACCCGGGCCGACTCGTCCGCGGCTCCACCCGCGACGTCGGCCGAGCCGTCCGCCGCTCCGCCCGACGCCTCCACCGCCGCCCGCCCGCAGACCCCGGCCGCCCGCACCACCCCACCCCCCGCGTTCGGTCCCGACGGCGGAGCGGGGTTCGTGGACTGGGCCGCCGAGCCCGCACCCGACCTCCCTGGCAGCACCCGCTGGGCCGCCGCGCTCTGGCGCTCCGACCCGGCCCTCCGCACCCAGTTCCCCGACCCGTTCGGCACGGACGGCGAGGCGTTCCGCGACTGGTGCGCCGGCGTCGGCGTGGCGGCGGGCCGGTTGCCGGTCGCCGCGGTCCCGCGCTCCCACACCGACGCCCCCGTCCTGCACGACCAGCTCGGCGTCTCCGTCCTCGGCACCGGACCGATCGCGGACCTCGTCCACGCCGCCGCGCGCGCGTCCGGCCTCCCGACCTCCACCACCGCCGGCTACCCGGTCGTGATCCGCGTCGGCACCGGCGCACGGGTCCCCGACAGCCGGTTCGTCGTCGACTACCTCCTGGACGAGCCGCACGACGACCAGCCCACCGACGCCAACGAGCTCTGGGTCCCCTCCGAGACGACCCGCGCCGCGCTCGAACGCCAAGGCGGCCCGACCGTCCGCGTCCTCCCGCTCCCCGTCCCGGAAGCCGACATCCCGGAAGCCGACGTCCGGGAACCGATCGCCCGAGGAGCCGGAGCACCCGACGGTGTGATCTTCGGTGCCCTCGCGGACCACGCCGTCGACCGGACGGGCAACGTGCTGGGCGCGGTCTCCGCGTTCCTCTCCGCCTTCCCCGACCGCAACGACGTGACGCTGCGCGTCGAGGTCACCCACGCGCGAGCCCACCCCGAGGCCGCCGAACGACTGCGCCTGGCCACCGCCGCCGACCCGCGCATCGAGCTGGTCGACGCGCTGGGCACCGTCGACTGCCTCGTCCAGCTGCACCGGGGCGGGGCGTGCGACCGGATCGCGCTCACCCTCGCCCGCCACGCCGCGCGTGCCACCCCGATCATGACCTCCGACCACGGCGCGGTCGCGGAGCTGTTCGACAAGTCCTCGGTGATCTTCGTGCCGTGCCGCCAGGGCGTCGAACCCGACGTGCAGGCCGCCGCCAAGCTCATGCGCGCCATAGCCGACGACCTGCCCACGGCCGTCGCGATCGGCATCAGGGGACGTGAGCACGTCCGGGCCACCCGTGACGTCGCCAAGGTCGGGGAACTCCTCCGCGAACGAGTCGAGCACGCCTACCGCGGTTGGCGCGCGCGCCGCGCCAAGCCCTCCCCGACCGTCGACCCGTTGAAGCCGCTGCACTCCGCGAAGCACGCCCTGCTGCGCCAGCCCGACGTCGGCACCGCCAGCCGCACGCCCATGGCCCCGCAGCTGCGCAAGGTGGTCCTGCGCGTGCTCGACCACTACGACAACCACATGCGCGACGTGCTCAACTCCCTGGTCGACGGGGTGGAGCGCACGGTCTCCGAGCTGGTCCGCCGCCAGGACGACATCTCCACCGGCGTCGGCCTCGGTGAGCTGGAGGTGCTGCGCGCCGAGCTGGAACAGCACGCCGAGCACCAGGGCCACCTCGCCGACCAGATCGTCGGCATCGACGACGGCGTCGTCCGGGTCCGCGCCGACATGGCGGGCCAGGGACGGCGGGTGCGCGAGATCGAGGACGCCGTCGTGGCCGAGGCCACCAAGCGCGCCAAGCAGGGCGACGTCCTCGCCCAGCGCATCGACAAGCTCGCCGTCGCCCTCGAACGCACCCTCGACCGGATCGACTCGCTGGAGTCCAAGGTCGTCGACGTGCTGCGGGACCGCGACACCAAGCTCAACGCCGGCCTGCGCGCCGCCAACCAGGCCCAGCAGACCGCCGACGCCCTGCGCCGCGTCGTGGTGCGCGAGCACGAGCGGCACGGCGACACCGTGCCGCGCAGCTCGCTGGTGCTGACCGACGTCGGCCTGCTCAGGCTGCCGTCGGACGACGCGTTCATGCTGCCGATGCTGTCCAGCAACGGGGTGTGGGAGACCGACCTGTCCGAGCTGATCGACTCCGTGGTCGAACCGGACGGCATCTTCGTCGACATCGGCGCGTACGTCGGGTACCAGACCGTGCGGATGCTCAGCCGGTTCGGCTCGGGCGGCGCGGTGGTCGCGGTCGAACCGTGCCCGTCCGCGCGGGCGCTGCTGCGGCACAACGTCGACGTGAACCTGCCCGAACGGGTGGCCCAACAGCTCGTCCTGGTCGACGCCGCCGCGTGGGAGACCACCGGCGAGCTGGCCATGCAGCCCTCGTTGACCGGCGGGGTGTCGGTGGCTCCGCTGCCGGCGGACGCCGGCGAGGACGTGCCCCGCGTGCGCGCGGCCAGGCTCGACAAGGAGCTGGAGTCCGTGGCGACGTTGCAGGGCCGCAAGCTGTCCGTCGTCCGGGTGGACGCGCCCGGTCGCGGTCACCGCGCGTTGGCCGGACTCGTCCGCCTGCTGCGCCGGGATCGCCCGCACGTGTTCCTGGAGTTCTCCCCTTCCGCGACGGAGGGTTTCGGCGACGACCCGGTCACGGTCCTCAAGGAGTTCCGCATCTGGGGTTACGACCTGGTGCCGGTGGGGACCCGCGAACCGGCTTCGCCGGAGCAGATCGTGGCCGCGATGGAGGGAATGCGGACCCTCTCGTTGTGGCTGCGACCACGTCCCGTGCAGCCCAAGGGACCCGGTCCGCAGGTCGCCATGCCGGTCCGTACCGCTCCCGCAGCTCGCTGACCAGGCGATTTGACACCGACGAAGGTCATGAGTAACTTTTACCGAGTCGCCAGCAAGAACCTCGGGCCGAGCGGTTGACACCGCGAAACGGGCCGAGTAGACTACTGCGGCGTC
>NZ_JBFAAX010000094.1:0-17366 GCF_040639995.1 Actinosynnema sp. NPDC023658
GGCGGTCGCGGCGCAGGTCAGCGCCTCGGTGGTGGAGTCGGACGGCGTCGAGGCGGCGTTGGCCGGGGTCGACGGCTGGCTCGGTGACGAGCTGCGGCGGGCGTGGACCCGGTACGGGACGCGGCTGGTCGGCGCGCTGCGGGAGGCCGCCGGGTCGTCGTCACCGACGTTGGCCGAGCTGGGCCGGCTGACCGTGCCGGTGGGGGTCGCGGCGTGCACCGACGACCCCGTTCACCCGATCGAGGTCGCCCGGGAGTGGGTCGGGGCGCTACCCCGTGCCTCTCTGCGGACGACGACGCTGGCGGCGTGGGGCGCGGACCGGGAGTCCCTGGGCCGCGCCGCGCTCGCCGCCCACCTCGACGCCGGGCTCATCCGCCCGGCGGCGCGGCGGGGCTAGCCCTGCTGCTGGGACTGGATGTGGCGGGCGATGGCCTCGGGCAGCTCGATCGGCAACGGCGTGCGCACCGGCATCGGCTGCTCGCCCCGCACCACGACCGTGCCGCGCATCACCGAGTACAGGGCCTCGGTCGCGTGCACGCTCTGCTCCTCGGTCGGCGCCGCCGCGATGCCGCGCAGCAGCCACCGCGGTCCATCCACACCGACCACACGAAGGTGTACTTCATTGTTGCGGGCGGTGATCTCCTCGCCCCACTCGCCGTTCTCGCGCAGGATCCGGAAGCCCTTGGACTTGAAGTCGCTGATCATGTCGCCGCTGACCTCGGGCCAGAGCCGGTCGGTCTTGGGCGCGGCGAACGCGCTGACGGTGAGCTGGCCGACGGTGGTCAGCAGGTTCACGGCGTGCACCGCGCCGTTCGGGTCCAGCTGCACCTGGAGCTGCGCGCCGTCGGGCACGAGCAGCCGGATCGATCCCAGGTCCAGCCGGTTCAGGCCGTCGTTCGGGGCCTGCGACTCGTCGAACGGGCCGTCCTCGGCCTCGTCGAGGCCGTCGAACTCGACCTCGGGTTGCGCCGTCCCCCGGTTCGCGGAGTGCCTACCGCGCTTGCGGCGCTTTCCGAACATCGCCTTCACCCCTCCGTCCGGGCGAGCACGTCGTGCCCGCCTGTAGAGCCGTAGCCGCCCGCGCCCCGCACGGAGCCGGGCAGCTCGTCGACTTCGCGGAACACCGCGTGTTCCACCTTCTGCACCACCAGCTGGGCGATCCGGTCACCGCGAGTCAGGACTACGGGCTCGCGCAGGTCGTGGTTGACCAGGCAGACCTTGATCTCGCCCCGGTAGCCCGCGTCGATCGTGCCCGGGGTGTTGACCACGCTCAGGCCGACCCGCGCGGCCAGACCGGACCGCGGGTGCACGAATCCCGCGTACCCCTCGGGCAGCGCGATCGCGATCCCAGTGCCTACCACCGCGCGTTCCCCCGGTTCGATCACCACGTCGGTGGTCGTCACCAGGTCGGCGCCGGCATCACCCGGTCGGGCGTAGGCGGGGAGCGGGACGGCGGGATCGAGCCGGGACAACAGGACCTCGACGCTGGGCACGGCGCGCGAGACTACCCTGGTGGCGTGAGCGAGACTGCTGTGACCGCCCCGATCGCCTTCCGCGAGCGGCTGTACGTGCCGTGGTGGGCCTGGCCGTTGCCGCTGGCCGCCGCCGTGCTGCTGGCCGCCGAGATCCACATGGGGTTCCCGGGCGTGCGGTCCTGGCTGCCGTACCTCGTCACGGTGCCGCTGGTGGTGCTGCTGCTGGTGCGGATGGGTTCGGTGAAGGTCGAGGTGTCCGGCGGCGAGCTGAGGGTCGGTGCGGCGCACGTGCCGCTGGACCTGCTCGGCGAGGTCGAGGTGTTCGACGCGAGGACCAAGAGCAAGGCGATGGGGCCGAACCTGGACCCGATGGCCTACGTCGCCCACCGCGGGTGGGTCGGGCCGATGGTGCGGGTCGAGCTGCGCGACGAGGCGGACCCGACGCCGTACTGGCTGTTCAGCGTGCGGTCGGCGGAGGAGCTGGCGGCCCTGCTGCGCGAGCGGTGAGGGCAGGCGGTCGGTCGGTGGAGCCTGCCGGGTGACGCGGGTCCCGGGCGATGTCTGCTCGACGGGGACCGCGTCAACGGGGACTGGGCGCCACCCCGGCGGTGGGGGTGAGCGCCCAGGTCTGGTCGTAGGGGCTTGCCTGCTGGCTGGTGGTGCGGTGTTGCCGGGTCGTGCCGGGTCGGTCGTCGGTGCTGGACTGCTCGGTGGTCGGCTGCCCGGTGGTGCTCACCCGATCGGTGGTGCTGATCCGGTCGGCGCTGCTGACCTGGTCGGTCGGTGCTGGGCTGATGGTCCCGGTCGTGCTCGCGGTGCTGGTCGTGCGGGTTCGTGCGTGGTCGTGCGTCAGGCGCAGTCGCGGCAGATGTACTGGCCGTTGACCTCTTCGGCCAGCCTGCTGCGGTGGTGCACCAGGAAGCACTTCGAGCACGTGAACTCGTCCGCCTGCTTCGGCAGGACCTTGAACGTCAGCTCCTCACCGGACAGGTCGGCGCCCGGCAGCTCGAAGTTCTCGGCGGTCGCGTCCTCGTCGATGTCGACGACCCCGGACTGCGTTTCATTGCGCCGCGCCTTCAGCTCCTCGAGGGAGTCCTCAGCGAGTTCGTCTGCCTCGCTGCGACGCGGTGCGTCGTAGTCGGTCGCCATACTTCTTTCACCCCTGCGGTCAACGGAGACTGTTCGTGTCGCTGGTTAACGCACCAGCGCCCCTGTTTGTGCCCTCCGTCCCCAGTGACGGAGGTCTCGCTCGTGCTGCCGGGCGCCAACCCCCTGTTCGTCGACGCTTTCAGGTGTCCGGCGGTGCGCGGAGCGCCGAGAGGGTAGCTCATCCTTCGGGGGGTCGCGCAGCGGGTTCCCCCTAATTGAGCAGACGGGTGACAGGCCCTTCCCACGCTGGCCAGATAGGCTGGGACGCGCATCACCCACCCGGTGCTCCCGCGCTCCGACGCCCGAGCAGGGCGTTGACCGTCCGCGACCGGGTGATTGCGGCCCGCTACAACCCCGCCCGAGGCGCGGGGCCGCGGGGCGCGGCATAGCCTGATCACTGTCAGCACTGGGCCAGGGGAGGTCGACGGACGTGGGACCCGGTATGGGGAGTGGCGGGTCGACGCGGTACCGCAAGCGTCGGCCGTGGCCGGCGCTGATCCTTTTCCTGGTGCTCGTGGTGACCGCGGTGGTGGTGTGGAACCGCGTGCTCGCGAGCGAGGGCGACGTGGACGCGGCGATCAAGTGCAACCCGCCCGGCGGCACGCCGTCGCCGTCGGCCGGCGCCCCGGTCGCGCCCGCCGCCGAGCCGGCGCCGCCCCTGGGCTCGGTGCTGGGGCACGACGCGCTGGACCGCACGGACCCGGTGCCGGTGGGCCAGGTGCAGTTCCGCGTGTTCAACGCGAGCACCCAGCGCAACCAGGCGCGGTTCGTCGCGACGACGTTGACCGAGCTGGGCATGAAGCAGGCGGCCGAGCCGGGCAACGACCCGGTGTACCCGGCGCAGGACATGGACTGCCGCGGGCAGATCCGGTTCGGGGCGCCCGGTGCGGGCGCGGCGCGGACGTTGAGCCTGGTCGAGCCGTGCCTGGAGCTGGTGCGCGACGAGCGGCAGGACGCGACGGTGGACGTGGCGATCGGCCAGAAGTTCAGCGACGTGAAGCCGAACAGCGACGCCCGCAAGGTCCTCGACCAGCTGGCGGAGTGGGCGGCGCAGCAGCCCGAGCAGCAGGGCGGGCAGGCGGCGGAGGGCGCGACGGCGCTGTCGCTGGACGCAGGGCACCTCAAGGGCGCGCGCGACGTCCACTGCTGACGCCCGGCGCGTCCTCGGCGCGCACCGCCGGGGCGAGGGCGCGGCGGTCCGGGTGGCGCGGGGTCAGACCTCGCCGAAGCCGCATTCCACCAGAGCGGTGAACAGGGCGTCCGCGATGCCCGGCGCGGCGGCGAACGTGGCGTCCGGGCCCAGCTCCGGCACCTCACCCGGAAGGTGGACGACCGCGCCCGCCTCGCGGGCCACCAGCGCGCCGGCCGCCCAGTCCCAGCGGCCCAGGTTGTGCTCGGCGTAGGCGTCCAACCGCCCCGCCGCCACGGCGCACAGGTCCAGCGACGCCGCACCGGCCCGCCGCATGTCCCGCACCCTGGTCGCCAGACCGGCCCACGCCTCCGCCTGCCGCTGCCGCCGCTCCGGCCGGTAGGAGAAGCCGTAACCCAGGAGGGACAAGTCCAATCGGGTGGACTTGGACACCGCGAGCCTGCGCCCGTCGAGCCACGCCCCGCCGCCGCGCGCCGCCGTCCACACGTTCCCTGTCACCGGTTCCACCACGGCGCCCGCCACGGACTCGCCGTCGACCTGCGCGGCGACCGACACGGCGTAGTGGGGAATGCCGTACAGGTAGTTCACGGTGCCGTCGATCGGGTCGACGACCCAGGTCAGGCCCTCGACCGAAGCGCTGCCGCCCTCCTCCTCCCCGATCACCGGCTCACCGGGCCTCAGCTCGGCCAGCCGCCGCCGCACCAGCTGCTCGGACGCGCGGTCGGCGGCGGTCACCACGTCGGTGGCGCTGCTCTTGGTGTCGACGTCGGTCACGGCGGCTTCGCGCATCGACAGGGCCAGCCGCCCGGCTTCTCGCGCCACGAGCACGGCGGCATCGACCAATGAGCGGGGATCGAAACGCAACTGTTCCTCCTGCGTCACTCTCACGGGACTATCGGAGACCTGCAGGCTAATGTCTGCGGCCACGGTTACTGAATCGAGTAGGAAGGGCCACGGGGATGGGCATGACCCGCGGGTTCGGCGTGGACATCGGCGGTTCCGGCATCAAGGGCGGGCTCGTGGACCTCGAAGCGGGGGCGCTGGACGGTGAGCGGCTGCGCATCACCACACCCCAGCCGTCGACGCCGGACGCGGTCGCCGACGTCGTCGCCGAGATCGTCGAGAAGTTCAACTGGGACGGTCCCGTCGGCGTCACCCTGCCGTGCGTCATGAAGCACGGTGTCGCGCACTCCGCGGCCAACGTGGACAAGGCGTGGATCGGCACGGACGCCGCCGCGCTGTTCGCCGAGCGGCTGGGTCGGCCGACCGAGCAGGTCGTCGTCCTCAACGACGCCGACGCCGCCGGCATCGCGGAGATGCGGTTCGGTTCCGGTGTCGACCGGGACGGCCTGGTGGTGCTGCTGACGTTCGGCACCGGCATCGGCAGCGCCCTGTTCCTGGACGGCAAGCTCGTCCCCAACACCGAGTTCGGCCACCTGGAGGTCGACGGGCACGACGCGGAGAAGCGCGCGGCGGCCTCGGTGAAGGAGGACAAGGGCCTGACCTGGGCCGAGTGGACGCCCCGCGTGTCGCGCTACATCTCGGTGCTGGAGAACCTGATCTGGCCGGACCTGGTCATCGCGGGCGGCGGGGTCAGCAAGAAGGCGGAGAAGTGGCTGCCGCTGCTGGAGGTGCGCACCGAGGTGGTCGCCGCGGCCCTGAAGAACGACGCGGGCATCGTGGGTGCCGCCGTGGCCGCCGCGCAAGGTCTGCGCCACTGAATTAGCAGGCCTTCGACCTGCGAGAACGCGTGCCGGACCACCCCGGAGGACGCCGGGGCGCAACGGCACGCGATTCTCGTCGTTACAATGGAACGGTGCCCCGCTGACGAACGATCCGGCGGGGGATCCCCCGTACTCAGGCGACCGAGGTTCGCGCCCTTCGGTCGACCTTGATCGACAGTCGCGAAAGGGCGTACGTGGCAGCCGCGAAGACGACTCAGGCAGCTCAGGCTGACGCCGAGGAGACGCCCAAGGCCACCTCGGCGAGGAAGGCCCCGGCGAAGAAGCCGGCGGCGAAGACCGCCGCGGCGGGGAAGACGGCCACGCGGGCGCCGCGCAAGACGGCCGCCAAGGCCGCCACTGCCGCGCCTGGCAAGGTGAAGAAGGACGGCGAGGAGCCCGAGGACCTCGAAGGTGCTCCAGACGCCGAAGACCTGGTCGACGACGTCGAACTGATCGACGAGCCGGTCGAGGAGGAGCCCGCCGAGGAAGAGGCCAAGCCGGGCGAGGGCGACTTCGTCTGGGACGAGGAGGAGTCGGAGGCCCTGCGGCAAGCCCGCAAGGACGCCGAGCTCACCGCGTCGGCCGACTCGGTCCGCGCCTACCTCAAGCAGATCGGCAAGGTCGCCCTGCTCAACGCGGAGGAGGAGGTCGAACTCGCCAAGCGCATCGAGGCCGGCCTCTACGCCGCCGAGCGGGTGCGCCGCGCCGAGGACGAGCAGGAGAAGCTGACCCCGCAGATGCGCCGCGACCTGCGGTGGATCGTGCGGGACGGCGAGCGGGCCAAGAACCACCTGTTGGAGGCGAACCTCCGCCTGGTGGTGTCACTGGCCAAGCGCTACACCGGTCGCGGCATGGCGTTCCTGGACCTGATCCAGGAGGGCAACCTCGGTCTGATCCGCGCGGTCGAGAAGTTCGACTACACCAAGGGCTACAAGTTCTCCACGTACGCGACGTGGTGGATCCGCCAGGCGATCACCCGCGCGATGGCCGACCAGGCCCGCACCATCCGCATCCCGGTGCACATGGTCGAGGTCATCAACAAGCTGGGTCGCATCCAGCGCGAACTGCTCCAGGACCTGGGCCGCGAGCCCACCCCGGAGGAGTTGGCGAAGGAGATGGACATCACCCCGGAGAAGGTGCTGGAGATCCAGCAGTACGCCCGGGAGCCCATCTCGCTGGACCAGACCATCGGTGACGAGGGCGACAGCCAGCTCGGTGACTTCATCGAGGACTCCGAGGCCGTGGTGGCGGTGGACGCGGTGTCGTTCACGCTGCTGCAGGACCAGCTCCAGTCCGTGCTGGCGACGTTGTCCGAGCGCGAGGCGGGTGTGGTGCGGCTGCGGTTCGGCCTCACCGACGGCCAGCCGCGCACGCTGGACGAGATCGGCCAGGTCTACGGCGTGACGCGCGAGCGGATCCGGCAGATCGAGTCGAAGACGATGTCGAAGCTCCGCCACCCGTCGCGGTCGCAGGTGCTGCGCGACTACCTGGACTGACACCAGGCGAAGATCACTCAGGGCCAGGGCCCCTCGACCGTTCGGTCGAGGGGCCCTGGTCTTTCACCCGTTTACCACCCGTTCGGCCGATGCCGCCCTTCACTCTCAGTGCTGTCCTGGAGGTGGCGCGGCCGCCGGGGGGCGGCAGGGGACGCGCCGACGCAGGGGGAAACCATGAGTGAACGTCGCACTGAAGCACGCCTGTCGCGCCTCGCCTCGGCGGACGCGCTGGACCGGCAGCCGTGGCCGGAGCACGTCAACAACGGCGAGGAGGGCGACTACCCGTACGTCGCCAACTACGGCAAGGGGCTGCCGCACGACGAGGTGGGCGAGGTCCGCCCCGACGCGTACAACACGATGCTGAGGGCGCTGGCCACCGGGCGGCCCGAGGACTTCGAGCGCATCCCGCTGGGGCGCGGCACCAAGTTCATCAACCCGCAGGCCGGGTTGGCGTTCGACCTGGAGGGCCCGGACCCGCAGTCGTTGGCGGTGCCGCCCGCGCCGCGCATCGACAGCGCCCGCAACTCGGCCGAGGCGGTGGAGCTGTACTGGATGGCGCTGGCCAGGGACGTGCCGTTCACCGAGTACGACACCCACCCGTTGATCGCGCAGGCGGCGGACGAGCTGTCGAGGTTGAGCGACTACCGGGCGCCGAAGGTCGACGGGCGCGTCACGCCCGACACGATCTTCCGCGGCGGCACGCGCGGTGACCTGCGCGGGCCGTTCCTGTCGCAGTTCCTGCTGCGGGACGTCCAGTACGGCACCCTGCGCATCCCGCAGCTGCACGACACCGTGCGGCGGGACCGCGACTACCTGACCGACTTCGAGGCGTGGCGCGCGGTGCAGGAGGGCGCCCAGGTGCGGGGCATCAAGCGGGACCACGTGAACCGCCGGTACCTGCGCACGCCGCGCGACCTGGCGAACTACGTGCACTTCGACGCGCTGTACGAGGGGTACCTGAACGCGGCGCTGATCCTGCTCGACCTGGGCGCCCCGTTCGACGCGGGCAACCCGTACCGGCACTCGGTCAACCAGGTCGGGTTCGGCACCTACGGCCCGCCGCACCTGCTGTCGCTGGTGACGGAGGTGGCCACGAGGGCGTTGAAGGCGGCGTGGTTCCAGAAGTGGTACGTGCACCGCAGGCTGCGCCCGGAGGCGTTCGGCGGTCGGGTCCACGCGCACCTGTCGGGCCTGCGGGACTACGACATGATCGACCGCGAGGTGCTGGACTCGGAGGCGGTCAAGCTCACCCACGAGAAGCACGGGTCGTACCTGCTGCCGCAGGCGTTCCCGGAGGGCTCCCCGACGCACCCGTCGTACGGCTCGGGCCACGCGACGGTCGCCGGGGCGTGCGTCACGGTGCTGAAGGCGTGGTTCGACGAGTCGTGGGTGCTGCCCGACCCGGTGGTGCCCGCCGCGGACGGCGTCCGGCTCGTGCCCTACACCGGTGGCGGCCTGCTCACCGTGGGTGGCGAGCTGGACAAGGTGGCGGCGAACATCCCGACCGGCCGGAACATGGCCGGCGTGCACTGGCGGTCGGACTTCACCGAGGCCGTGCTGCTCGGTGAGGCGGTCGGCATCGGGGTGCTGCGCGACCACGTGCGGGTCAACCACGAGGACGCGTCGTTCGGCCTGACGCGCTTCGACGGGCGTCGCGTCACCATCTGACGGCGACTCGGGCGGTCCGCGAACCGGGCGGATCACGTCCGGATCGTGGAACCGGGTGCCGTGTTCGCTCTGGGCTGACCAAAGTGTTACCGATCACATCGCGGTCCCGGCGGGGCCAACCTTCTGGAGCAGTCGGGGTGCGTCGAACGACGTATTCGCAGGTCGGAAAACCGTTGCCACGACAGCGGAACGTGAGCGGGGCCGGTTCGGACCTTCGGAAGTGGCAGGTTCGGACCACCCGTGCGCCGGGTAGATGACGAGTGACGCGGGTCGCCACGGCCCAGGGAACACTGACTTACGCCCGTGCGTCTGCAAGAGTGGAAGCAGCGAACACGGCGCACCCGCCAGATGCGAGGTGGTCGCAGCTAGGTGTGAGGGCACCGATCCCCGGTGCCGGGACGGAGGGAGATTTCCATGACTACCACGCTCACCCGCCCCGCGTTGACCGCTGCCGACCGCTGCGACCGCTGCGGGGCTGCTGCCCAGGTTCGCGCCGTGCTCCCCTCCGGGGGCGAGTTGCTGTTCTGCGGGCACCACGCCCGTGAGCACAGCACCAAGCTGCGCGAACTCGCTGCCGAGCTGCAGCAGGGCTGAACACCACGAGTCCCGGCGGGGACTCGTAGCACCCAAGCCGTCCGGGGCGGGGATCCGCGAGGATCCCCGCCCCCCTGCATTTTCCGGGGCGCGCACGGTCCGTTCCGATGGCGATGCGCGGCGTGACGGAACGGGGCGCAGCGCGGGCACCGGGCCGCGGAGCTGTCAGATGTCCCCGAGGACGGGCTCGAAGGCCAGTTCGGCGGCGCCGACGAGCTTGGCGTCACGGCCGAGGGGCGACGAGACGATCCTGGTGCCGCCGACCGCGCGGGAGACCAGCGAGCGCTTCTGCACGGTGCGGCGCAGTTGGTCCACCAACGACTCCGGCAGCGCGGTGAACAGGTCACCGAGCACCACGAGCTCCGGACCGAGCATGTTGGTCACCGTGATCAGGCCCATGGCCAGCCACTCGGTGAACTCCCCCAGCCGGTGCGCGACGCTGTCCGGCGACCCGGCCAACGACCGCAGCTCGGCCACCACGGCGCCGCGGGGCGCGTCCTCGGGCAGGGCCAGGGCGCGGCACAGCGCGGCCTCCCCCACCTCGGTCTCCCAGCAGCCCTGGCAGCCGCAGTAGCAGCGGCGGCCACCGGGGCGCACGACCATGTGCCCCAGCTCGCCCACGTAGCCACCGGTGCCGCGCAGGGGCTGGCCGCTGGAGATGACGCCGCCGCCGATGCCGACGTCGGCGGAGATGTAGACCACGTCGGACGACCCGCGGGCCGCGCCGCGCACGTGCTCGGCCAGGGCGCCGAGCTCGGCGTCGTTGCCGACCTGGACCGGGACCTTGAGCACCGACGAGAGCCGTTGCCCGAGCGCGACGTCGGTCCAGTGCAGGTTGGGCGCCTCGTGCACGAGCCCGTCGGCGCGGCGCACCACGCCGGGGACGGAGACGCCGACACCGACCGCCTGCACGTCCAGCTCGTCGGCCAGCAGCTTGGCGGAGTCCGCGACGTGCGTGATCACCTCGCCCGGGTCGCGGGACCGGTGGTGCAGGTTCCACGAGTCCCGGCCGAGGATGTCGCCGCCCAGGCCCACCATGGCCATCGCCACCTGCTCGACGCGGATGTCGATGGCCATGACCACCGCGGCGTGCGGCTGCGGCAGCACGAGCAGGGACGGGCGGCCGGCGCCGGAGCGCTGCGCCGGCACCCGTTCGGCCACCACCCCGGACTCGGCCAGGCCGTCCACCAGGGCCTTGATCGTGCTGCGGTTGAGACCGAGCTCGGCCGCCAGCGAAGCCCTGGTGGAGGGCCCGTCCACGTGCAACCGGCGCAGCAGCGCCGTCCTGTTGTGCCTGCGTACCTCGTCGGGTCGGGCTCCCGAGGTCGGTGGGCTCACGTCAGCGGGCGGCGGTGGCCGCCCGGCGGCGGGACAGCGCGTCGACGCTCGCGGCCAGCAGCAGCACGAGGCCGGTCACGATGTACACCACGGCGGCGGGTTGGTTCAGCAGGCCCATGCCGTTCTGGATGGTGGCCAGCACCGCGCCACCGATCACCGCGTCGCGCAGCTTGCCCTTGCCGCCGAACAGCGAGGTGCCGCCGATCACGGCCGCGCCGACCGCCATCAGCAGCGTGTTGCCGCCACCGGCGTTCGGGTCGACCGAGCCGACCTTCGACGAGTAGACGATCGCGCCGACGGCCGCCAGCGAGGAGGCGATGACGAACACGCTCATCCGGATCTGCGCCACGTTGATGCCGGCGCGGCGGGCGGCTTCCTTGTTGCCGCCGACGGCGTAGACGTGGCGGCCGTAGCGGGTCCGTTCGAGCACGAACGTGCCGATGACCAGCAGCACGAGCACGATCGGCACCACGAACGGCACGCCGGTGATCACCACGAGGCTGCTCTGGGACCGGTTGAGCGTCAACGCGTAGGTGGCCACCGCGGCCAGCACCACGACGATGCCGACCTTGACCAGCATGATCGGGGTCGGTGAGGCGACCAGACCGCGGCGCAGCCTGCTGAAGTGCCGGCCGAGCACCACGGCGGCGTAACCGCCGGCGGCGATGACGAAGAGCACCCAGGAGCCCGCGGTGCTCAGGTTGCCGTTGGCCACGCTGAAGATCACGTCGTCGCGCAGGCCGAGCGTGCCACCCTCACCGATGAACTGGAGGATGACGCCGCCCCAGGCCAGGAACAGCGCCAGGGTCACGACGAACGACGGGATGCCGACGCGGGCGACCAGGAAGCCGGTGATGCAGCCGATCGCGGTGCCGACGCACACGGCCAGCAGCATCTCGACCCACGGGTTCGCGGGCACGCCGATCAGCGCGATGGCCAGCGCGATCACGGACATGGCGACGCCCGCCCAGATGCGCATGAGCCCGGCGAGCACGGCGGCCAGCGCGAGCAGGCCGCAGAAGAGGTAGAAGACGGTGTCGCCCATGCCGCCGAGCAGGTTGCCGCCCTTGATCAGGTGCAGCGCCATGACCGCGGCGGTGACGCCGGACGCGGTGCCGGCGGACAGGTCGATCTCGCCCAGGAGCAGGACGAACACCAGGCCCATGGCGATGATGACGACGCTCGCGCCCTGCGCGAGCAGGTTGGCGATGTTGCCCAGCGTCATGAACGTGTCGGCCAGCGAGCTGAACACGATCAGCAGCACGACCAGGCCGAGCAGCGCGGGCAGGGAGCCCAGCTCGCCACCGCGGAGGCGGGCGACGTAGTCGTGGACCGCCTCGCCGGTGGACTGGGAGGTGGTGTCGATGCCGAAGTCGGAGATCGCGCCCTGCGGTGAGTCCTGCGGCGCCGTCTCGCTGGTGGTGTTGGTCATGCTGGGTTCCTCGTCGTGGGGAGCTCGGGACGGCATCAGATGGTCGCGTTCTCGGGCCGGGCGATGCCCAGGTCGCCCGACCGGCCGGCGGTGATCAGCTCGACCACCTGTCCGTGGGTGACGTCCTTGGTGTTGACCTCGGCCGCCATCCGACCCAGGTACAGGCACGCGATGCGGTCCGCGACCTCGAACACGTCGTTCATGTTGTGGCTGATCAGCACGACGCCCAAGCCCTGCTCCGCGAGCCTGCGCACCAGGTCGAGGACCTGGCGGGTCTGCGCGACGCCCAGCGCCGCGGTCGGCTCGTCCAGCAGCACGACCTTGCTGTTCCACAGCACGGCCTTGGCGATCGCCACGGTCTGCCGCTGGCCGCCGGACAGCGACGCGACCTGCGTGCGCACGGACTTGACCGTGCGGACCGACAGCGAGGTCAGCGTCTTGCGGGCGGCCTGCTCCATGTCCGCCTCGTCGAGCATGCCCAGCTTGCCGCGCTCGCGGCCCAGGAACATGTTCTGCACGATGTCGAGGTTGTCGCACAGCGCGAGGTCCTGGTAGACGACCTCGATGCCCAGGTCCGCCGCGTCGCGCGGGCCGTGGATGTGGACTTCCTCACCGCCGAACAGGACCTGACCCGAGTCGGTCGGGTGGATGCCCGCGATGCACTTGACCAACGTCGACTTGCCGGCGCCGTTGTCGCCGACGAGGGCGGTGACCTGCCCCGGGTGGACATCGAAGTCGATGTCGTGCAGGACGTGCACGGGACCGAAGCTCTTGTTGATGCCGCGCAGCTCGAGGATCGGCTCGCTCACTGGAATTCCTCCGTCTAACCCGTCTGAGGGGTCTAACCCGTTCCCAGGTGTCACCCACCCGCACAGGGGTGGACGCGCCGGGGGGGGGTGGGTGTGACACACCCCGCCTCGGCGCGAACCCGGACTACTTGATGCCGAGCTCGGTGCAGACGGCGGCCAGGTCGGCCACGCAGACCTCCGACGCCTTGACGAAGCCGGCGTCGACGACGACCTTCACCTTGTCCTTGGTGATCAGCTGCGGCGTGAGCAGCACCGACTTGACCTCACGCTTGCCCGTGGGGTCGTTGACGGACGCGGTCGCGATCTTGTCCGCGGCGGCGGTGTCGTTCTTGGCCAGCGCGGCGGCCAGCTTGGCGGTCGCCCCGGCCTCCTCGTTGATCGGCTTGAACACGGTCATGAACTGGTCGCCGCGCAGCACGGCCTGCAGGCCGTCCGGGGTGGCGTCCTGGCCCGTGACCGGGACCTTGCCGTTCAGGCCGTACTTCTTCAGCACGGTGATGACCGCACCCGCGAGGCCGTCGTTGGCGGCGACGACGCCGTCGACCTTCTGGCCGTTGCCGGTGAGGATCTGCTCGAACGTGGTGCCGCCGACCTGGTTGTCCCACTTGTCGATCGGCTTCGACTGCACCAGCTTGAAGTCGCCGGCCTCGTACTTCGCCTTCAGCACCTTCTGCTGGCCGTTGTAGAACAGCGTGGCGTTGTTGTCGGTCGGGGCGCCCTCGATCTCGATGACCTCGGCGGGCTTCTTGCCCGGCGCCAGCGCGGCCAGGCCCTCGACCAGGCCCTGACCCTGCAGCTCACCGACCTTCTCGTTGTCGAACGAGACGTAGTACTTCGAGCTGCCGCCCAGGTTCAGCCGGTCGTAGTCGATGACCGGGATGCCCTGCGCCTCGGCCTTCTTGGCGACCGTCGCGCCGACCTCGCTGTTGGGCGTGGCGATGATCAGCACCTTGACGCCGGCGTTGATCATGCCGTCGGCGAGCGTGGAGAACTTCTGCACGTCGCCCTGGGCGTTCTGGATGTCGGCCTGGAGGCCCTCGGCTTCGAGCGCCTTCTTCAGGAGCGGCTTGTCGAAGCCCTCCCAGCGCGCGGAGCTGGCGGTCTCGGGGAGGATGACGCCGACCTTCGCGCCGCCCGAGCCGCTGTTCGTGTTGGTGTCCGACGAGGTGGTGCTACCACCCGGGGACGAGTTTGCGCCACATGCCGTCATGGCAACGGCGAGGCCGGTGCCAAGGGCGATGAGAGCGAGGCTCTTGCTGCGCATTCGCCATCCTTTCACGCAGGAGCGTAAATGTTGTGGCGCACAACGTATGCCGTGACATGCGGTGACCGGAAGCACACTTGACCGGTCAAGTAGGCACGATGCGCTAACGACCAGGTAACCGAACGGTCATCTGACTACGTCTAATGCAGTAGCTCGTCACCTGAGGTCACAACGAACGCACAGCGGTCGTCACCAGGAACGCAGCGTGGCGATGCGTTCTTCGAGCTGGTCGATGCTCGCCATCGCGGTCGGCGGGCCCCCGCAGTACTCGCGCAACTGGTTGTGGATCTTGCCGTGGGGCTTCTTCGTGCGGTGGTGGTACATGGCCACCAGCGTGTTGAGCTCCTTGCGGAGCTGCGCCAGCCGTTCCTGCACGCTCGCCGGGCGCGTCTGGGCCGGCACCGGGGCGGCCGGGGCCGCGACCTGCCGCTTGCTGGCCTCGACCAGCTGCTTCTCCTGCCGCTGCCGCAGCAGCGCGCGCACCTGGTCGGGCTCCAGCAGGCCGGGCAGCCCGAGGTACTCCTGCTCCTCGTCGCTGCCCGCGAACGCGGCCGTGCCGAACGACGAGCCGTCGTAGATCACCTGGTCGAGCTCGGCGGACGCGCCCAGCGCGGTGAACGCCCGCTCCTCCTCGCCCGGCTCGTCCTTGGTCTGGTTGGCCTGGGACAGCAGCTCGTCGTCCCAGCCGTCCTTCTCCCGGTGCGGCTTGCCCAGCACGTGGTCGCGCTGCTGCTCCAGCTCGCTGGCCAGGCCGAGGAGCACCGGCACGCTGGGCAGGAACACGCTCGCCGTCTCGCCCTTGGCGCGCTGCCGCACGAACCGGCCGACCGCCTGGGCGAAGAACAGGGGGGTCGAGGCGCTGGTGGCGTACACGCCGACGGCCAGCCGCGGCACGTCCACGCCCTCCGACACCATGCGCACCGCGATCAGCCAGCGGTCCTGCGAGGCGGCGAACTCCGCGATCCGGCCGGACGCCTTCGGGTCGTCGGACAGCACGAGCGTCGCGTCGTGGCCCGTGTTGCGCTTCAGGATCTCGGCGTAGGCCTTGGCGACGGTCTGGTCGGTGGCGATCACCAGGCCGCCCGCGTCCGGCATGCCACCGTTGCGCAGCTGCGTGAGGCGCATGTCGGCGGCCTTGAGCACCGACGGCATCCACTCCCCCGTCGGGTCCAGCGCCACCCGCCAGGCCCGCGCCGTCTGCTCCTGGGTCAGCGGCTCACCGAGCCGGGCGGAGAACTCCTCGCCCGCGCTGGTGCGCCACTGCGCCTCGCCCGAGTAGGCCAGGAAGATCACCGGCCGGACGACGCCGTCGCGCAGCGCGTCGGAGTAGCCGTAGGAGTGGTCGGCGCGGCTGCGCTGCACGCCGTCAGGGCCCGGCTCGTAGCTGACGAACGGGATCGGTGAGTCGTCCGACCGGAACGGCGTTCCCGTCAGGCACAGGCGCCGCACGGCGGGCGTGAACGCCTCCCTGATCGCGTCGCCCCACGACTTCGCGTCGCCGCCGTGGTGGATCTCGTCGAGCAGGACCAGCGTCTTGCGGTTCTCCGTGCGCACCCGGTGCAGCATCGGGTGCGCCGCGACCTGGGCGTAGGTGAGGGCGACGCCGTGGTAGTCGCGGGAGGTCACCGCGTTGGTGTTGCGGAAGTTCGAGTCGATGGCGATGCCGGCCTCGGCCGCGGCCTGCGCCCACTGGTGCTTGAGGTGCTCGGTGGGCGTGACGATCGTGACGGCCTCGATGGTCCGGTCGGCCAGCAGCTCGGCCGCGACGCGCAGCCCGAACGTCGTCTTGCCCGCGCCGGGCGTCGCGACGGCGAGGAAGTCCTTCGGCTTCGCGGCCAGGTACTTGGTGAGCGCCCGACGCTGCCAGGCGCGGAGGGGACGGGTCGTGGCGACTTGCGGTTGCGACAACCTCGAACCCCTTCTGCGCTGATCAGCGGGCGTGCCGCGCCGTCGGTGCGGCGGTGTTGCGGCGGTGGACACGCAAATGCCCTCGGTGCGGGTGACCGTCGAGGGCATCGACAGCCTACCCGCTGCGCCGACGCCGCACGGTCTCCGATGGCGCGAAATCACCCGCCATGCACCATGCTTGATGTTGCGATGGGTTCGCCTAAGGACGACACAGCACGCAGCGCGGGCCGAAAGGGCCCCCTGCGGCTGTTGGCGCGCACGCTGTCCAAGGCCTGGGAGGGCAGCATCTTCTCCGAGGCGGCGGAGGCGGCGTTCTGGCAGGTGCTGTCGTTCCCGCCGCTGCTGCTGGGGTTGCTGGGCAGCCTCGGGTACCTCGGTGACTGGTTCGGCCCGGAGGTCGTGAGCGCGGTCAAGGACCGGATCATCTCGACCTGCCGGACGATCTTCAGCCCGGACGTGGTCAACGGCGTGATCGTGCCCACCGTCGACCAGATCCTGACCACCGGCAAGGGCGAGATCGTCTCGGTCGGGTTCCTGATCTCGCTGTGGGCCGGCTCGTCCGCGATGTCGTCGTTCGTGGACGCGATCACCGCGGCGCACGACCAGTACGGGGTGCGCAACGAGGTGTGGCAGCGGATCTTCGCGCTGCTGCTGTACATGGCCAGCCTGGTGCTGCTGATCATCGGCCTGCCGGTGCTGGCGCTGGGCCCCGACCTGCTGCCGCAGCTGTTCCCGATGCCGTGGCGGGAGACGATCGAGTCGTGGCTGAGCGCGTTCTACTACCCGGGCATCGGCGTGCTGCTGGTGGTGGCGCTGACGACGCTGTACAAGGTGGCGCTGCCGAACAAGCTGCCGTGGCACCGGCTCGTGCCGGGCGCGGTGCTGGCGATGGCGGTGTTCCTGCTGTCGTCCATCGGGCTGCGGCTGTACATCAAGTGGATCACGACCACCGGCTACACCTACGGCGCGCTGGCGACGCCGATCGCGTTCCTGCTGTTCGCGTACCTGATCGGGATGGCGATCACGCTCGGCGCGTACTCCAACAGCGCGATGCAGGAGATGTGGCCGGCGAGGATGACGCGGCGGCAGCGGCGGCGGTGGCAGCGGCTGGAGATCGAGCGGGCGGCCGAGCGCATCCGGTCCGACGAGGGCAAGCAGACCTGGGAGGGCCCGTCGAGCCCGTCGACCGGCCACACCGCGCCGTCGCCCGCGGACGTGAACCACACCGTGCCGCTGCCGGTGGAACGGGCCGGGCGCGCTGAGCGGCCGAGGCGCGCTGAACAAGCGGGCGGGCCGTCGGTGGAACGGGTCGACGAGCGGACCGCCGGGAGGACCGGCGAACGAGCGGGCGAGGGTGAG
>NZ_JBFAAX010000095.1:0-17099 GCF_040639995.1 Actinosynnema sp. NPDC023658
GGTGGTCCACCAGGGTGGCGTGCGCCCGCCGCTTGGCCTGGGTGCCCTCGCCCGGGTCGTTGACCAGGAACGGGTAGACGGGTTCGCCACGGTGGGCGACCGCGGCCGGCTCGACCGCGACGGCTACCTCTACCTCGAACCCCGCGACCACGGCACGATCAACGTGGGCGGCGAGAAGGTCGACCCGAACGAGGTCGAGGCCGCGTTGCTGGCCCACCCCGCCGTGGTCGACGCCGTCGCGCTGGCCGTGCCGCACCAGACCCTCGGGTCGGTGGTCGGCGTGCAGGTGGTGCTGCGACCCGAGGTGAGCGTCCGCAAGGCCGACCTCGCCGCACACTGCGGTCGGCGGCTGGCCGGCTACAAGATCCCGAAGCACTTCACGTTCGTCGACCGACTCCCCCGCTCCGCGGCCGGGAAGATCCAGCGCTGGCGGCTCGCCGCCGATCACGAGGGCGGTGCACCCACACGATGAACCCGACCGTGGACGACGTGCTCGACACCTGCTACCGGTACCCCCGCGACCCGGTGGAGCTGTGGCTGGTCCGGCAGTGGCAGGAGGTCCTCGGGTTCACCGTCGGCATCCGGGAGAACTTCTTCGAGGTGGGCGGCAACTCCCTGGACGCGGCCCGGGTCGTCAACGCCGTGTTCGAGGAACTGGGCGTCCAGCTGCCCCTCAACGTGATGACCGAGCACCCCACCGTGGAGGGCCTCGCGACCCGGCTGCGCGACCGCAACGGGCAGCTGTCCGACCCGCTGGTCCTGATCCAGCGCGGCGACGGGGCCGCTCCCCCGTTGTTCCTGGTCCACCCGGCCAACGGGCAGGTCGGTCCGTACGCCGGGCTCGCCCAGGCGCTGGGCGAGGACTTCACCGTCTTCGGTCTCCAGGCGGCCGGGCTCCACTCGGACGTCGACCCGGTCGCCTCGGTGCGGGACATGGCGCACACCTACGTCGAGGCGATCCGCGCGGTGCGGCCGACCGGCCCCTACCTGCTCGGCGGCTGTTCGACCGGCGCGGCGGTCGCTCACGAGATGGCCGCGCTGCTCACCGGGGACGGCGCCGAGGTGCGGCTGCTGGCCCTGGTCGACGCCGAGCTGCTGGACGTCGGGCCCCGGTTCGACCAGCCGCCCGGCGACCCGGTCGAGGTCCTGGACCGGTGGAAGGAGCTCGACCTCGTGCCGTCGGACGCGACGCCGGAGCTCGTCGAGCGCTCGGCGCGCGTGTGGCAGGCGAACGAGGCCGCCGTCCGCGACTGGGAACCCCGGTCGTACCCCGGTCCGCTCGACGTCTTCCTCAGCCCGTCGGGCGACCGGCCGGCGTTCGCGGACTGGCCGTCGTCGGCGACGCGCGAGCACGCGCCGCAGGACGGTGACGTGGCCGGCGCGCTGCGCGGGTTGATCGGCTGACCGGGATGACCACCTCGATCGACACCGGTCGACGCAGGCGGCGCGTGCGGCTCACGCCCGTCGACGCCATCCAGGTCAGCTCCACCGGATCGCGGGCGGCCGAGGGCCCCGTCACCCTCGGCCAGCTCAACACGTTGCAGTGGTTGGAGCTCGACGCCGACCACCCCGCCGCGGTCCTGCGGGTCGAACTGCCCGTGCCGGACGGGAAGTCCGTGGACGACGTGGCGGAGACGGCCTCCGTGCTGGTGGCCAGGCACGAGTCCCTGCGGACCACCTACGTCCGGGACGGCGACGCACGTCAGGTGGTCGCGGCGACCAGCACGTTCACCCTCCACGTGTGCGCGCTGGACGAGGGTCGGTGGGGGCCTCGCGACCGCGCGGCGGTGGCCGGGAGGCTGCTCGCGTGGTTGCGGGAACGGCGCGACACGGCCGCCACCACGCTGCGGATGGCGGTGGCCACCGACGAGGGCGGCACGGTGATCGCCTGCGCCGCGGGGTTCTCGCACCTGGCCGTCGACTTCGGCTCCATCGAGGTGCTCAAGCGCGAGTTCACCGAGATGCTCGCGCACCCGGACCGCCGACACGTGGGCGGACCCCGCCACCAGCCGCTGGACCAAGCCGAGCTGGAGGCGACGCCCGCCGAGCGACGTCGGACCCGGGCGGCGAACGACTACGTCCGGGAGCTGGCGCGGCGGCAACCCCGCTGCTTGCTCGCGCTGCCGGGGGCCACGCGGTCCGGCGAGTCGCTGGGGGTGGAGCTGTCGTCCCCGGCCGCCGCGATGGCCGTGCGGCAGGTCGCGGCGCGCACCCGGTGCAGCCGGTCCTCCGTCGTGCTCGCCGCGACGTGCGCGGTGCTGGCGCGGCGCACCGGCTACCGCGAGCTCGTGTTCCCGTCGCTGTCGAGCAACCGCTTCGAACGTCACCTGGTCGACTTCGTCGGTTCCCTGGCGCAGGGCAACCTGGTCGCCGTCGAGGTCGGTGACCGGAGCTTCGACGCGCTGGTCAAGCACACGTGGGCGGCGGTGCTGGAGGCCAGCAGGCACTCCCGCTACGACGGCGTCGAGCGCGGCGGGTCGGACGAGCGGATCCAGCACGAGCGGGGCATGCACTTCCTCTACGACCCGTTGTTCAACAGCCTCGTGCCCGAGTCGTGGTCCGGGGTCACCGCGGGCGTCAAGCACCGGCCGGAGGAGATCACCGCCGCGCTGCGGCAGACGGAGCTGCGGTGGCGTCCGGTGCCCCACAACGGGACGCCGGTGCGGATCGGCCTGAACGAGGTGGACGGCCGGGTCCTGCTCGACCTGTGGAGCGCGGACACCGGGTTGGTACCCAGGACCGAGATGGAGTCGTGGTTGCTGGCCGTCGAGCGCCTGCTGGTCGGTGCGGCCGCGGGTGACCTCGACGCCGCGCGCATCCGCGAGGCCACCGGCCTCGACCCCATCGCCCGCCCGGCCGACTGGGTGCTGGTCGACTCGTGCTGGGTCGACCTGGCCGAGGTGCAGCAGCTGCTGGACGAGGCACTGGCACCGTCGGTGGCCCGCGTCTACGGCTCGGTCGACGGCCGCGACCTGGTCGCCTACCTGACCGCGACCGACGCCGTGCGGACGCCCGAACAGGCCCACGCCCGCTGCCTGGCCGCGCTACCGGACCACCTCAACGCCCTCGCCCCCCGCCACTACGTCCTGTGCCCCACCGCCCCGGTCGACGCGACGGACCCCGCCGCGTGGCCGACGCCCCTCGCGACCGGCACCGGGCGTTGAGCGCTGGAAGTCCTTGTCGGTTCCGGCTGGTTTTGAGCGGTGTCACTTCCGTCCACGATGTACTTCCCGGTCCGCCGACGTCGGCGTCACGGCGGATCGCGGACGCCGAAGGGCTTGCAGCCGAAGGGCGTGCGGCCGAACGTGCCGACAAGCCGTAGTGGCGGCCCGAAGTCTCCTCCCCGCCGACGGCGCGGGAGGTTACGGTCTTGGCGCGACAAGCGCAGTGCGGACGGATGGGATGAGGTGGACGCGGATGACCACCGGTGGCTTCTCGTCGAAACGGCTGGCTCGGGTGCGGGAGCTGCTGGAGGGCCACGTCGAGTCCGGCTTCGTGCCCGGTGCGGTGGCCGTCCTCGCCCGCCGCGGCGAGGTGCACGTCGAAACGACGGGCACCCTCGCCTTCGAGGGCGCGGGTGCCGGTGTGCCGATGGCGGACGACACGATCTGCCGCCTGGCCTCGATGACCAAGCCGATCGTCGCCGCGTGCGCGATGGCACTCGTCGACGACGGCACCCTGCGCCTGGACGACCCGATCGACGACCTCATCCCGGAGCTGGCCGACATGACCGTCCTGGCCAGTCCCCACGGGCCGCTGGACGACACCGTCCCGGCGAAGCGCCCGATCACGCTGCGGGATCTGCTGACGTACACCTGGGGAATCGGCGTGACCCCGACCAAGCCGGGAAGGGTCCCGATCGTCGACGCGGTGAACGCACTGGACTACACGTCGACGGACACGTGGATCCGCGGGCTGGGCGCCCTTCCGCTCGCCCACCAGCCGGGTGAGCACTGGATGTACGACACCGCATCCAACGTGATCGGCCTGCTCGTCGCGAGGGCCACCGGCATGTCCTTCGGGGAGGCCTTCCGCGAACGGATCTGCGAACCGCTCGGGATGGAGGACACCGCCTTCAGCGTGGGCGGCGACGACATCGCCCGGTTCGCGACGGCGTACCAGCGCGACAACTCCGACACCGGAGAGCCGGTCGTCGACGACGGCCCCGACGGGCGGTGGAGCCGACCCCCGGCGTTCGAATCGGGTGGCGGCGGTCTCGTCTCGACCGCCCGGGACTTCTTCGCCTTCGCCTCGGCCCTGCACGCCGGCGGTTCCCACCGCGGACAGCGGGTGCTCTCCCCGCAGTCGGTCGAGCTGATGACCAGCGACCACCTGACCCCGGAGCAGAAGGCGGCCCCCGGGTTCTGGTTGGGCAAGGAGCTGGGCTGGGGTTTCGGGATGTCGGTCCTGACCCACACCAGCCGGTTCGGCCCGTCCGCCGGCAGCTACGGGTGGTCCGGTTTCTACGGCACCGCCTGGTACAACGATCCCGCCGAGGACCTGACGGCGATCTTCTTCCTGCAGCGGGCGCACTCGGGTGACCAGAGGTTGCCGCTGTGGCGAGACCTCTGGACCGCCACCTACCAGGCGATCGACAACTGACCGCGGAGCACCGCCCCAGTCCCCCGGCGCTGTCCCGAAACCCGGTCACTGGATGACCTTGACGCCAGCCGCCACGCACTTCCGCGCGGAGACGGCCGTCCAGTGTAGACAGTCGTGTGCAAAGCGGCCACACCACGACGGCACCAAGGACTCGCCTACACACGTCCGCCGCTACAACGTGAAACCAACCTAGTCACCAAGTGCGACTTGGGTACTAGGCTCGAACCCGTGCGCATCCTCTTCTCCAGCCTCGGCTTGTACGGGCACACCTTCCCCCTGCTGCCACTCGCCATCGCCGCGCGGGAGCTCGGCCACGACGTCGACTACTTCACCGGCAGGCTCTTCGCGGACATCCTGGCCTCGCACGGCATCGAGCACATCAGGGGCGGCATGTCGCCGCGCAAGGCGTTCGAGTCCGCGATGGCGGGCGCCAGGCCGGAGACGCCGGGCGACGTCGACGCCGAGCGGGTCGCGTTCACGTTCGCCTCGGTGCTGCCGCGCAGCTTCGCCACCGAGCTCGCGCCGGTCATCGCAGAGCGCAAGCCCGACCTGGTCGTGCACGAGTTCGGCAACCCCGGCGCGGGTCTGGCCGCGGACGTCGCGGGCGTGCCCGCGCTGTGCCACTCGTACGGCCGGATGTGGCAGGAGCCCGACTTCGCGGAGCCCGCGCGCGACTACCTCACCGCCCTCGGCGCGGAGCTGGGCGTCGAGGTGCCCCGCACCGACTCCATGACGCTGGGCCACCCGTACCTCGACATCTGCCCGCCGTCGGTGCAGAACCCGGCGTTCCTGGCGTCGTCGGCGCACCGGATCCCGTTGCGGCCCGAGGTCTTCGCCGTACCGGGCGAGCTGCCGCCGTGGGTGGTGGAGCACCGGGAGCCCCTGGTGTACCTGACGTTGGGCACGGCGTTCGGTGAGGCGGCACTGCTGCGCACCGCCATCGAAGGCCTGGCGGTGCTGGACGCGAGGGTGCTCGTCTCCGCCGGGCGGAACGTCGATCCGGAGGCGCTGGGCGAACTGCCGGACAACGTCGTGGTGCTGCCGTGGGTGGCCCAAGCCGACCTGCTGCCCCACGTGGACCTGGTGGTCCACCACGGCGGCGCGGGCACCACCCTGGGCACGTTCGGCGCGGGCGTGCCACACCTCGTCCTGCCGCAGGCGGCCGACCAGTTCAACAACGCCGAGGTGGTGACCGAGGCCGGCCTGGGCGACCAACTGCTGGCCGGTGACGTCACCTCCGAGGCCATCACGACCAAGGCGCGTCGACTGCTCACCGACGAGGCCGTACGCGAAGCAGCCCGCGCCATGGCCACCGAGGTGGCCGCGATGCCGTCACCCCAAGACGTCGCCCGCACCCTTCCCCACTACGCCTGACCACCCACCACGCCCGCCCGGGAATGGCTGCGTGCCCGAACCGCCGAGGGGTAGGCTCCGCGCGAATTCGCCGTGACAGTGGGGGGGAACCACCATGGTGCGGAGCATGCTGCTGACCGCTGCGCTGATCGTCTCGTCGGTCGTGGCGGCGCCCTCCGCCGTCGCCGCAGCGGCCCCGGTCGCGTCCGCCTACACGCCGGTGACGCCGGTGCGGGTGCTGGACACGCGCACGGGTGCCGCGGTGGGCGCGGGGCAGAGCATGGTGCTCGACCTGTCCTCCCGCACGCCCGCGGGTGCCACGGCCGTGGTGCTGAACGTGACCGCGACGGAGCCGACGGCGAGCACGCACGTGACGGTGTGGCCGACCGACGCGCCTCGCCCGAACGCGTCCAGCCTCAACCTCGCCGTTGGGCGCGAGCCGCAAGGTGAGCCTGTACAACAATGCGGGCACCGTGCACCTGCTGGCGGATCTGGCCGGTCACTACGCGCCGGGCGCGGGCTCGCTGTACCAGCCGCTGCCGCCCACCCGCGTGCTGGACACCCGGTCCGGCACCGGCGTCGGCACCCGCAACCCCGACGGCTCGCTACCGGTGGACCTCACCGACGTCATCCCGCCCGAGGCGAGCGCCGTGACGTTCAACCTCACCGCCACCAACGTCACCGCCCACACCTACGTCACGGCGTGGCCGCACGGCGCACCGCGCCCGACCGCGTCCAACCTCAACCTGGTGCCGGGTGACACGAGGGCCAACCTGGTGACCGTCGCGCTGGGCGCGGACCGCACCGTCGACCTCTACCACCGGCTGGGCACGCTCGACCTGATCGCTGACGTCGCCGGCTTCTACCTGCCGAACGAGGGCATCGCGTTCCACCCGATCGACCCGGTTCGGGTCGCGGACACCCGCACCTCGGCGCCTGCCCGGCCGGACAGCCCGCTGTCCCTCTTCCTGCGGGACGACGTCATCCCGGTGAACGCGTCCGCGGTCCTGCTCAACGTGACGGCGACGGAGGCGACCGCAGCCACGCACGTCAGCGTGGTGCCGGGCAGCGGCTCCTACGTGGCCGAGTCGTCGGCGCTCAACATCGCGCCGGGCGCGACCGTGCCGAACCTGGCGGCGGTCATGTCCGGCATGCGGGGTTCGCTCGTGCTCAAGCCCGGCGCGGGCAGCGTGCACCTCGTCGTCGACCTGAGCGGTTACTTCGCACCCGTGCCGAGCACCTGCGCGACGGCCGGCTGCGTGCAAGCGTGGGGCCAGAGCAACAACGGGATGCTGGGCTCGGGTGGCGGTTCGGGCCAGGTCGGCTCGTACTACGGCGAAGCCGAGCCCCGGCCGGTGTCGGGTCCGTCCGGCGTGACCGCGGTCGTCGGCCGCTACGCGTTGAAGGCGGACGGCACGGTCCGGGCGTGGGGCGAGAACTACTACGGCCAGCTCGGCGCCGGGTGGCACGGGCTCGGGGGATTCGCGCCGGTACCGGTCCGGGTCAGGGGCCTGTCCGACGTCACGGCGCTCGCGTCGTCGGACAGCAACGGCTACGCGTTGCGCTCCGACGGCACGGTCTGGGGTTGGGGGCACAACTACAGCGGGCAGGTCGGGCCCCTCGCGAGGCCGGACGACGTGGTCGACCTGCCGATCCGGATCGAGGGCGTGGACGACGTGATCGCCATCGCCACGTCCCAGGGCACCGCGTACGCGCTGCGCTCGGACGGGACGTTGTGGTCCTGGGGCGAGAACATCTACGCCGATCTCGGCAACGGCACGATCGGTGGCTCCTCACCGACCCCGACACCGGTGGTGGGCCTGACCGACGTCGTCGGGATCGCCGCGGCGACCAACTCGCGGTACGCGTTGCGCTCGGACGGGACCGTGTGGACCTGGGGCACCAACTCCGAGGGGCAGTTCGGCAACGGCACGACCACCGGCATGAGCGGGACCCCGGCTCCGGTGCCGGGGCTGACCGGCGTCCTCTCGGTGGCGGCGTCGTACGCGACCGGGTACGCCGTGCTGCCCGACCGGACCGTCGTCGCGTGGGGCTCGCACGACCACGGCGAAGCGGGCGTCGGCGACATCGGCAGCCGGTACGTGACGCACCCGCGGCGGGTTGTCGGGCTGACCGAGGTCGAGCAGGTCGTCGGCGCGGGCGGCAACGTGTACGCGGTGCGGGCGGATGGCAGCCTGTGGGGCTGGGGCGTGAACGCCTGGTACCAGCTCGGGGTCCGGTCCCCGTCCTCCGCGCACTCACCGCAGCGGATCCCCGGCCTCCCGCCCGTGGTCGCCGGGGTCGCCGCGACCGGGGCGGGCGCCTACGCCGTGGTCGGCTGAACCACGACCGCCTCGTCGTCCCTGCTCGGGCTGCTGCTCGCTCCACCCCGCGACCTCGCCACGGCTGCCGCCGGAGCGGCACTGGCCGCGGTCGCGCTCAATAAAACCTTTCCGCTGTTTTGCGGACTGTTCGAGTTGGTATTTGGCCGACCTCGAATTGAGTAACGTGGGGTGTCGTCGGCCCGATCTGCAAATGCGGCGGACAATCGGGAGGAGCGCACGTGCTGGCCAGTTTGCTTCCCGGGTTGAGGCAGTTCCGCACACCACTGGCCGCCGGCGCCGTGCTGGTGGTCTCGATCGTGCTCTGCATCGGTGTCGGCAAGCTGACCGGTCCCGGCGCGACCGGGCTGGCGCGTGACGCGCAACAGCTCGCGAGGGCCGCGGGCAGGCCGGTGGCGCTGGCGGCGCTGGGGTTCGTCGCCTTCCTGACCGGAGTGGTGTGGCAGTCGGTGTGGCAGTTCTCGGTGCGCGCCGTCTGCCGCAGGCTCGGGCCGCGGAGCACGCGGGAGGCGTACGCGACGACGTCTCGCGCGGTGTTCGCGGGATTGTCGAAGCGGGTGCTGGCCGAGCTGACCGACGTGGTCGCCACCAGGCTGCGCCGTGAGCTGTCGACGTCGGGAACCCACGCCGAGGAGTTCCGGGGCGCGCTGAACCGGCTGACCGAGGGCAACGGGGACGCGAACGCGACCGAGCGCCTGGTGCGCTCGGGTGCCGAGTCGCTCACCCCCCTGGCCGCGCGTGAGCTGCTGGAACTGGTGCCCGCACGGCTGATCACCGCCGAGAAGGACCTGTGGACGAGCTGGGACCAGGCCCGGGCGGAAGCCGAGTTCAGGTCCACCTTGGCGGTGCCGCTCGGTGCGCTGGCCGGGACGCTTGCGATCATGTACCACCCGTTGTGGTGGTTGGGGGTGCTGATCGTGCCGGTCCTGGTGCAGATCGCCGGCGAGAGCGCTCGTCGCGGGACGGGAGTGCTGCTCGAAGCGGTGCGGGCGCAGAAGGCCCCGCTGTTCGACGTCGGGACGATGCCCCCGGTGCGCTGGACGGTGCGGAACGCGGCCGGTGCGGCCGCGCAAGAGGTCTCGGCGTCCGCCGGGCAGTGAGACCACGCGGGCAGAGAGCGGGGAGCAGCAGACGTGGACCAGCAGTTCGTCAGCTCGGTCGCCTCGATCGGTGACCAGGTCGAGATCAGGTTGACCTTCGGCGACCTGGTCACGGGCGTGTTGACCGACCTGACCCATGACCGGCTGACCGTGGTCCAGGAGGACGGGGCGGGCGTCGCGTTGATGCTCACCCTGATCGCGCTGGTGCGTCGGCGTGGCCAGGAACCGCAGGCACCGTCACCCGTGCCCCCGGCTTCGGCGCAGGTGGTGGCACCGGCAGCGAGCGTCCCACCGCCACCGCCACTGTTACCGCCACCGGCACTGGCACCGGCCGTCGTGCCGGTACCCGCGCCCGCTCCAGTGCCCACACCGGTACCCCTGCCCGTACCGGAGCAGGTGTCGGTGCCCGAACCCGCCGCGGTGGTGCCCGAGCCGTCGCCCGAGGTCGAGCCGATCGTGGTCGAGGCCTACGACGAGGGCGACGAGGACCCGCTGGAGCTGCTGGCGCAGGTGTCCGTGCTGCCGGTGCGCACCCGCCTGATCGGCGCCGAGCAGCACCGGGGCGAGCTGGAGTCGATCTGCAACTCACTGGCGAACGCCGAGCGCATCCACGAGCTGTCGCCCCGGTTCGGCCGGGTGTCGCGGCTGTACCAGCGGGCCACGGACCTCCAGCGGCGCGATCCGCACAGCGCGGACATGTACTACCTGTGCGGGGTGCTCGGCATCCTGAGCGAGGACTACGAGAGGGCGCGGCTCTACCTGTCCACCGGCGCCGACCTCGACGACGACTCGGAGTGCCTGCGCCTGCTGGCGATCGCGTCGGCGCGCGCGAACGACCAGGAGGCGGCCGCATACGCCCTGATCAGGTACTTCCGCGAGGTCGACCCCAACACCGAGGACCCCTTGTGGACCCTGCTGGTCCGCACCCTCGACTACTACCGCCTCGGCCGGAACCGGCTGCACGAGCTGCGTGCGGTCCCGCGCAGGGACAAGGCGGCGCAGGACCTGGTCGAGACCGCGCTCGCGGGCACCGTGCCGCCGGCGTTCCCGGTGGCGCGGCCCAGCGGGGCCAAGCGCATGGCCATCCGCCGCGTGCCGGCCCAGGAGAGCCAGAAGGGCAAGCGCCAGGGAGAGGGCCCGTACCAGCGCGTGCCCGCTCCGGACGCCCAGGAACCGAGGTCCCCGAGCGGTCCGCGGCGCGGTGAGACCGCCTACCAGTGGGCGAAGCGCCTGGAACACCGGGACAAGAACCTCGCCGCGGCCAAGCTCGCCTACCGGGAGGCGATCGCGCAGAAGGTGCGGACCGAGAGCGCGGTGAAGGACCTCGCCTGGCTCACCCGCCGCACCGACGGCCCGGTCGCCGCGCTCGACGTGATCACCCGGGAGTTCCAGCACCTGGTCAAGAAGGGCGACGCGCTCGACAACATCCTCATCGACTTCCACGTCGGCGCAGGCCACCACGACGAGGCGCTGGTGATCCTGCGGAGGCAGCTGAACCGCGTCGACATCGCCGACGCGAAGCGCAACCACCTGCACCAGCAGGTCGCCTACGTGAAGTTCACCGCCGGCAAGGACTCCGTCGCGGACTGGGAGACGGTGGTCCGGGTCAACCCGACCGCCGCCGCGCGTCGCGGCCTCGCCCTCGCCCTCATCCAACGCGGCAAGGCGGAGGACCTGCAGCGCGCCGAGGACGTCATCGCCCCGGACGACGACGACAAGGCGCACGACATCCGCAGCCGGATCGACCAGATCCGGGCCGGTGAGTCGAGCGGCGTCGATCCCCGCTGGGCCAGCGAGATCCTGGGCAAGCTCGACCAGTTGACGATGACCTCCCTGGTCGACTTCGTCATGGAGCACTACTCCACCAACGCCTCGAAGATCCGGGACCAGCGCAAGCGCGAGGGCAAGAAGCTGGACCGCGACGACGCGCACCGGTTGGCCGAGGGAGCGCAGCGGCAACGCGGGCGAGCCCGGGAGGGCAGCGCGGACGGCTACATCTCGGCGGCCGTGCTCGCGTGGGAGACCGGGCGCGACGACTTCCTGGAGCTGCTGTGCTCGGGGTTGACCGGCGTCGCGGACATCGTGCTGGAGCAGCAGGTGCCGGAGGCCGCGCGCGGCCTCTACATCGAGGCGATGCGCGTGTCGGAACGGCTCGACGAGGAGACCGAGCACCCGGACGCCCGGCTCGCGCTGACCCGGTTCCTCAGTTCGCTGGACGGGCGACGTGCGCTGATGCCGCGGTCGGGCCGTGCGGAACCTCAGCTCGAGAAGATCATCAGCCAGCAGTTCGACGATCACGGCGAGCAGGTCTTCGACCTGGTCACCCAGCTGGTGTCCCAGGTCGACATGGCCAGCGACCAGGTGCTCGACGCGATCTGGGGATCACCGGAGCTGCGCACCGCCGCCTTGGGCTACCTCGCGCAACGCGTGGCGCCGGACACCGAGCCCGACGCGACGAAGGAGGTGGTGACCCGGGCGTGGCGGCGGCTGGGCGAACGGGAGGCGCAGAAGTACCCGGAGGCCATCGCGCAGCTGCAGTTCCTCCACGACATCCGGGTCAACGAGGACGTGCTGGACAACACCGCGGAGCGCTTGGAGAACCTCTCCGCGGGCGTGCTCGACCCGGCGTTGCTGCGCAGGCTGGCGGACGGGCTGCGACCGCTGCGGGACTACCTGTACGAGACCTCCTTCGAGGACCGGGAAGCCAGTCTCCGCCGCACCGCCGAGCACATGCGCCTGATCAAGCAGGAGATCGTGAAGGCGCCGACCAAGCTGGCGGTCGAGGTGGTGTGGCCGGTGTGCATCAAGATCGAGCGCACGGTCGAGCAGTCGAAGCGGCAGCTCATCGCCCGTCATCCCGCGGCGCCGACGATCGGCCAGGAGCTGGCCACCAGCACCGTGGACAAGTCCGGCGTGATCACCGTGCAGATCAACGTGGGCAACAAGGAGAAGGCGGCTCCGCTGGAGTCCCCGACCTTGATCGTCACCGACGATCCGCGCTTCTTCCAGGCCGAGGAGTCCATGCTGCCCCTGCCGAGCGCGGTCCGCGGCGGCCAGCACCACGTCCAGGTGGTGCGGTTGAAGGCGACCCAGGACGCCCTGGCGGCCGGGGCGTTCTCGCTCGAGGTCTCCCTCCAGTACAACGCGCGGTACACCGACGAGACCCAGACGACCTCGGTGAAGCTGCCGATCCGGGTGCTGTCGGGCGCCGACTTCCGCCCGATCAAGCCCAACCCGTTCCGGGAGGGCGCGATGGGCAAGACGGTGGAGAGCTCGGAGATGTTCATCGGCCGGGACGAGGTGCTGCGACGCATCCTGGAGCGGTTCGACGGCGAGCAGTCGCCGGGCAGCGGCGTGGCCATCTTCGGGCAGAAGCGCGCGGGGAAGTCGTCGATCCGCATCCACCTGCGCTCCATGCTGGAGGCCCGGCCCGACTTCATCGTGGTCGACATGGAGAACATCGGCCTGTTCAGCCCGGCCAAGGGCGACGAGGACAGCAGGCGGCTGATCGCCGAGATCCTCTGGGCGATCATCGCGGCGGCCGAGCGGGCGGTGGCGTCCCAGTTCGGCGACCGCATGCCGGAGCAGACGCTGTCGGCCGGGTGGACGAAGGCGGCGTTCGTCGCGGAGTACCAGCCGGTGCTGCTGTTCATCGACCTCGTGCGCGAGTACATGAGCCGGTGGCCCGCCGAGTCCCGACCGACGTTGATCGTGCTCATCGACGAGTTCCAGTACTTCGACGAGTGGATCCGGACGGGCCAGCTGTCGCCGTCGTTCATGCAGTCGTTGAAGGCGATCATCGAGCGCAGGCTGTTCCACCTGGTGATCGTCGGTCAGGACGCCATCGAGCGCCTGATCGCGGACAACGCCAACGTCTTCGGCGTCTTCGCCTCCGAGCGGGTGACCTACCTCGACGCGAGCAGCGCGGCCCTGCTCATCGACCGGCCCATCCGGGACAACGGCCAGAGCCGGTACCGGGGCGTGGCCGTCGACCGGATCATCAAGCTGACCGGCGGCAGCGCCTTCTACATCCAGAAGTTCTGCTACAGCCTGGTCGAGTACATGAACGAGCAGCAGGCGCCGCTCGTCACCGAGGCCGACGTCGAACTGGTGCGCAGGCGGTTCCTGCGCTCGCTCCGGGTCAGCGACTTCGACAACCTGGAGACCGCCGGGTACACCGATCCGGACCAGCCCGATTCGACGACCTACCGCAAGGTCCTGGAGGCGGTCGCGGTGGCCGCCAAGGACGACCGCGCCACCTACGACCGCATCGCGGAGTTCTACCGGGGCAGCGCCGAGCTGCGGCCCCTGCTCGAAGACCTGGTCCTGCGGGACGTCCTCCGGGAGGAGTCGGGGGCCTACTGGATCGTGGTCCGGCTGTACCAGGACTGGGTGCTGTCGCGGATCGACCTGGACAGGGGGATCAGGACTTGACCGAGAACCCGTACCGCAATGTGGGGCAGCGCGTGCTGGGCGACGCGTTCGTCGGGCGCACGGAGCTGCTGTGGCGGGTTCGCTCCACCTGGGAAGGCGACGTCCTCGGCAACCTCAGCGTGCAGGGCAGTCACCGGATGGGCAAGACCAGCTTGGTGGGACGCGCGGTCGAGCTCGACCGGGGCAACCGGCCCGACCTGGTGTTCATCTCGGCCAGCGTGGGCGACTACGAGTCCGGTCCCGACCTGTTCCGCGCGCTCGTGCGCAAGGCGCACAGCGAGGTCGTCCAGTCGCCCGGCCCGGCCCGGCCGTACCTGCCGCTGCTCGACCAGTCGCTCGGGTCGGTCAGCACGACCGACGACGTCGCCACGCTGCGCGACCAGGTCTCGGAGTACTTCGGCCACCTCGGCCGGGCCGGGTTGTCCACCGTGGTCGTGCTCGACGAGTTCGACCGGGCCAGCGCGGTGCTGACCAGGTTGTCGGAGTTCCAGTTCCTGCGGTCGCTGGCCAGCGAGCGCCCGGCCGTCGGTCTGGTGACGATCTCCCGCAGACCCATCCACGTGATCGAGATCGACGCGGTGAGCGGGTCGACCCTGGACGCGGTGCTGTCGCTGCGCTGCGACGTGGGGTGCTTCACGGACGACGAGATCGACCAGATGCTCGACAAGGTGAAGCCCCACGGCATCGACCTGGGCGCGCACCGGGCGGACGTCGTCAAGTTCACGGGCGGGCACCCGTACCTGCTCGCCTTGCTGTGCCACGAGGTCGTGCAGCAGTACCGGCAGCGCGGCGGGATCGACGTCGACGCCGCGTACCGCGGCCTGACGAACCAGTTCGAGACCCAGTTCGCGACGCTGGTCCGCGGTCTCGACACCTCGACCGGCGACCGCGCCGGCTTCCTGCTGCACAAGGTCGTCGCCAAGGCCACGGACGCCGTGCCCGCCCCGGACCTCGACCTGATGGAACGACTCGGCCTGATCCAGAAGGACGGCACCTCGTTCCGGCTCTTCTCCCCGGAGTTCGAGCGCTACGTACGACGCGCCATACCGTCACCCTGACAGGACCTCGTCGGGCCGGGCGGGCACCGCGCCCGCCCGACGCCCGGGCGTGGGTCAGACGATCATCGACGGCCAGGGCCAGCGGCGGACGCGGTAGGGCAGCCACCAGGCGAAGGCGTCCACGGTGCCGACGAGGCCCTCGTCGGTCAGGTGGGCGAGGATCTCCGGGGGGACCGAGTCCGACCGCGCGCCCGGCATCAGGGTCTCCACCGCGGCGAGGTAGTCGGGATCGTCGATGACGAAGCGCGACAGGTCACCCGCCCGCCGGTCCCTGACCTCCAGGAAGCCCGGACCCTGCCGGTGGATGCACTTGCACAGGTAGTACGTGCTCCGCCACCGCTCCAGGACCGCTTCGGCGTCGGGGTGGTCCGGCATGGCGCGCGGCGGGCGGAGGTGGTTCAGGCGCGTCCACACCTCCTGGTTCCTGCCGGAGATCATGGTCCAGTCGTAGGCGACGCTCCAGCTGGTCAGCTCGCGCAGGAAGACCATGAGCCACACCAGGGTCCTGGCGTCCATCCCGCCGGAGAGGTCGACCGGGCTCCCGACGGAGACCTTGCGGACGCCCCTGGCGTACAGGTCCGCGGCCGTGGCCTGCGGGTCGCCCGACGCGGGCTGCTCCCCCATCGCCAGCTCCGGCAGGTGCAGGACGGCGTCGTCGTGGTCGCGCCAGAGCAGCAGCGGGACCGGGGCGGGTCGGTGCTCGAAGGCCTGGACGGCGGCGGTCACGCGGACACCTCCTCGATGTCGGATCGGGCGTGCTCCGGTTCGGCGTCGTGCCGGGGCAGCCTCATCAGGTCCTGGTTGCGGGCGATCGGCGCCACGTGCACGTAGGTGTCGCTCTCGGTGAACAGCACGCCGAGCCGCAGCCACTCCGCGAGGGCGTCGGCGATCCGACCGGGGTCGGCGTCCAGTCCCGCCGCGGCGAGCTTGCGCGACAGCGCGCCCGGCGCGTGCGGCTGGTCGAGCAGGCGGAACAGCGCGACCTCCCACGGGTCGTCCAGCCACCGGCTCGTCCAGTCGAAGTCCGCGCGGCGGCTGACGAGCAGGATCCGGTCCCCGAGGTCGGTGTGGCTGAGCCTGCTGGTGGGGAACTCCCGCTGCCACCGCTCGGCGGCGTCGCGCAGCCGGTCCCCGACGTCCTCGCCCACGCCGAGCGGGGTGGAGGTGAACAGGTAGGCCAGGTCCATCAGCTCGGTCCGCGGCAGGTCGTAGTTCATCGCGTACTGCGTGCCAGGCCCCAGGTCGGTGAACCCGAGTTCAGGGCGGTTGAAGTACGGGCTGAACCGCTCGATGACGATCCGCGCGACGCCCTCCACCGGCGGCAGGTGGTGCAGGGCCGGCATCTGCTCGATCACCGGCAGGTAGTCGTCCTCGGTCTCGCCGGGGAAGCCGTAGAGGTAGTTCCACGCGATCGACAGGCCCTCCGACGCCGCGTCGCGCAGCATCCGCACGTTGTGGCAGCCCGTCACGCCCTTGTCCATGATCTTGAGGACCCGGCTGTTCAGGTTCTCGACGCCGGGCTGCACGTTGACCAGCCCGGCCGCGGCGAGCGTCGACAGCTGGCCGCGGTTCATGTTCGACTTGATCTCGTACTGCATGCGCAGGTCGTACCCGGACTCCACGATCGTGGGCAGCAGGGTGCGCACGTAGTTCATGTCCAGGATGTTGTCCACGACGAACATGTCCAGCACCTGGTGCTTGCGCACCAGGTCGACGATCTCGTCCCAGAAGACGTCCGCGCTCTTGCTGCGGAACTGCATGAACGACCCGTTGAGCCCGCAGAACGTGCAGTGGTGCTTCTCGCCCCACCAGCAGCCGCGCGCGCCTTCCACGACCAGCTTCGGGTCCACCCAGTCCCGCACCACCGACTCGTCGAGGCGCTCGAAGTAGCCGTCGTAGTCCGGGGCCACGATCTGCGCGGGCGCCAGCGGCGTGGTCATCATGGGGTTGACCAGCGCCGCGCCGTCGTCACCGCGCCAGCACAGGCCGGGCACCTCGGTCGGTGGGGTGCCGTCGCGCATCGCCTCGACCAGGGCGGGGAAGGCGACCTCGCCCTCGCCGCGCAGCACGTAGTCGACGAACGGGAAGTTGCGGTGGATCGCCTCGCCCTGCACGCCGTCGCAGTTCGCACCGCCCAGGGCGACGCGGACGTGCGGCAGGATCCGCTTGAGCTCCTTGGCCACCGCCAACGCGGGCACGTTCTGCTGGAA